>JAQBPC010000527.1 GCA_028287725.1 Chloroflexota bacterium
ACATCGTTATTGCACCAGGCGAAGCCGGACTCCAGCCTGGTGGGAGTTCCACAACCGTGTATCTTGCGTTCCGTCGGCTTATCGCACGATGGGCAGTAATACGACGCTTGAATTGTGGCGCCCACCAGGCTATCGACTAGTGCGCCAAAGAACCCCGCGGCACTCATCCCAGCTGCACGCCGTGCCTTACCGGCAGCGCTGCTCGTGGCCACGTCGACAGCGGTAATGACGCTGCTGCCCGCTGCCGCTGCGAGCAGGCCCCGCAGAGTCACCGCACCAGAGGTGCCGGTCGGCGCCAGGGCGCCTGTCGTGATCAACCGTGGCCTGCTACCACTGGTCTTGCCAATCTCTGTCGCCCAGGTGTCGGCGTTCGCGGCGGCAAACGAACCCGCGAACGCCGCCTCTAGCCGGCTTGAAGGGCGCGCCATTTGCATTACCGCAACGGCGGTCGCGACTCCGCCGTTAGACAGGGCCTGCACGAGATCGCGCTGGGATCCTCGCGCTTCGATCTCGTGGCCGGACTCCAGCTTTGCGCCAGACTTTCGCAGCCGGGACAGCGCGCTTGAGGTCCCGAAAAAGCTCAAGAGCACCGTGCTCCAGCGCCAACCACCGGCAAGATGGACCGCGGTACCGACAACTACAGCCCCGGCGACACCGGACGGTGCGAGCGCACGCCGCCGCCAGCCAAGTAGGCCGATCATTGCGCTCAGGCCAACAGAGGCGCCTATTCGGCGTGGCAGCATCGAGCGTCCAGTAACCTCGGGGCGACGCACGTCATTCGCGCCTGCCAACGAATGATCGCGCGTACGATCGGATCGCTTCCCGCCACTGCATGGTCATGGGGATGTCGTCCAGCGCCTGCATGGCTGATTGCCAACGGCGCTCCTCCTGCCCGGTGGAAATGGCTTCGGCGTTCGCCATGTCCAGCAGCTCACGGATCCGCTGGTCGCTATCGGCGCTGGGCGCTGACCCATATCGCATGCGCAATTCGTCGCGCACGGCACTCGAGGCGGACTCCAATGCGACTATGATCGGCAGCGTCATCTTTCGCGTCGCAATGTCGCTTGACGCGCTTTTGCCGGTCTTCTGTTCATCCCCCCAGATGCCCAGCACGTCATCGCGAATTTGAAAGGCGATACCAAGCTCGTGGCCAAAGGTGCGCGCGGCATCCAGCACGCCGCCATCGCTCGTCGCCGTGCGCGCGCCAACCCACGCGGCTTCGCCAATGAGCGCGGCAGTTTTCCTGCCGATCATCCTCATGTAGGCTTCACTTGAAATGTCGAGGCTGCCCTCGCCGCTCATGTCGAGATATTGCCCTTCGCACAGACGGAGGATCGTCAATTCGAGCGATCGCACGATCGCGGTGAACGCACGTGCATCGCGTTCCGCGAGGTCGGACCGCAGCCAGGCAAGATGCGCGAGCGAAAACATGCCGTCGCCGGCGTTGATCGCCTGTGCCGGGCTCCAGAGCGTCCAGACAGTCGGGCGGCCACGGCGCGTGGGGCTCTGATCCTGAATATCGTCGTGTATCAGCGAGAAATTGTGCAGCAGCTCGATGCCGGCGGCGAATGGTATGATCGTGGCCGGCGCGGCGCCTAATGCATCACCTAACAGGATGCAGAGGCTGGGTCGCAGGTTCTTCCCGGCGCGGGCATTGTTCGGCTGGAAGTTCTCATCAACCCAGCCTAAGTGATACGCCATCATGCCATAAAACGGCTCGAGCCCCGGCGCGACGTCGAACAGGTCATTCATGCGGGCGCGTAGAGAGTCTGCGTAGCTTGAAAGCCGATCGGCGAGCATGTTCGGATCACTATCCAGGCCAGAGGCCGGGGTTAAAAGGGGCATGCGAGAATGTCTCCCGTCTGGTGAAGGGAAGTGTCCCGGCGGCGGTGCCACCAATCACATGAGGCTCGTCCGGGCCATATGATATACTACCAAAGATTGCAAGCAGGAATACATCTATCAAGGAGCAGTTGATCGAATGGAGAGTCAGACCAAGGCAGCGCTCATCCAGCAGTATGCCACGCTCGAAGGTGACACAGGTTCACCCGAGGTGCAGTGCGCGCTGCTCACTCAGCGAATTAACGAGTTGCGCGAACATTTCCGCCTACACAAGCACGACCATCACTCGCGGCGCGGGCTGCTGATGATGGTGGGACGCCGAAAGCGCCTGCTTGCGTATCTAGCTAAGCAGGATGTTCAGCGCTATCGCGCCCTGCTCGCCCGGCTCGGATTGAGAAAGTAGCCGGCGGTCCCGCGTCTCTAATTTGGAGGAGTGATGAGTTTTCGCGACGAGGTTGAGGTCGGCGGTAAACCCCTGATTTTCGAAACAGGGACGCTGGCTAACCTGGCCGATGGCGCAGTGACGGTGCGCTACGGCGATACGATTGTCCTTGCTACGGTCGTAGCAAGCCAGTCTCCCAGGGAAGGTGTCGATTTCTTCCCATTGACCGTCGATTATGAAGAGAAACTATACTCTGCCGGCAAAATTCCTGGCGGCTTTATTAAGCGCGAGGGCCGGCCGAGTGAGCATGCGATTTTGTCCTGCCGCTTAACTGA
>JAQBPC010000564.1 GCA_028287725.1 Chloroflexota bacterium
TCCTTCTTCAGGACACCGAGGACAATGACCGGGTTGCAGGTAGCGCCCACCGCGCCATGCTCGATGGAGTAAGTCAACTCCTCGATGGACGCAGAGTCGTTCCACAGGCTTGTCGGGGTAGTCTGCGTCATCTGATGCAACGGGCTTTTATATGTTGTGGGCACGCCGACTTCAATCATTGTCTTCTCCCGCGCCGTCTTTCCGCTCCCACGCCGGGACATCGAGCTCGACGGTGATCACTCGAAGTTCATTGTTATGAATCGCCGCGCCGGCATCAGCACCTTGAGTCAACCCCTGCCAATCGGTAATACCGTAACACCGTGGCTGGTCAGATACAAGCATAGGCGACACGGACAAAGCACAGCCATTCAACGTGCCATGCACCGAGTCGCTAGCGGCGGGTTAGGTACCGCGCCCGGTACTCGGCCGGAACGAGGTCCATGTACTCGGTGTGGCGCTGGATGTAGCTGGCCACGAAGGGGCAGCGTGGAATTACCGAGAGGCCCTGGGCGCGTGCATCCTCAAGGGCGGCATGGGCCATCCTGGCGGCGATGCCATGCCCCTCCAATTCCTCCGGCACTTCGGTATGCGTATAGACGATCTGGCCGTCCGTCCGCTGGTAGTTGATGACCGAGAGCTGACCGTTCACGGTCGCTTCGTAGCGGTGAGCGGCCTGGTTATTGCTGACTTCTACATCATCAGGACTGGCGTTCATGGCGTTGTTCCTTGCGAGCTAGCGTATGTTGTGATTGTAGTAGCTTATGTGACCTCAAGCCGCGAACGTTTACCTCGGGTGGGATACCTCGGACGATGCACGTCGGCACCCAACAGCGCGCAGCCGTCCGTGCTACAAGCACGGCGCTTCAACCCGAGCCACGATACATGGCGAATACAACGGCTTCGGCATTGACGCTAAGCGCCGGAGGCAAGCGCGGTATCGCCTGCCGCCACCCCATTCGCGCTCGCCGCCTCATGCTCGATGCGAAACTGGCTGCTGTAGAGCGCCGCGTAGACGCCCTTGGCCGCGAGCAATGTCTCGTGCGTACCGGCCTCGACGACGCGCCCTGCGTCGATCACCAGGATCAGGTCCGCGTTGCGAATGGTGCTCAGCCGATGCGCTATCACCACGCTGGTGCGACCGGCCAGCACGGTGACCAGCGCATTCTGGATCATGGCCTCGGTGCGCGTATCGACCGTGCTGGTCGCCTCGTCCAGGATCAAGATGCGTGGGTTGGCCAAGATCGCGCGAGCAAAGGTGAGCAACTGCCGCTGGCCCTGGCTCAGTGCCCCTCCACCCTCGCCGAGCACCGTGTCGTAGCCCTCGGGCAGCGCGGTGATGAAGTCGTGCGCCTCCACTGCCTGCGCCGCCGCCTCCACCTCGTGGCGGCGGGCGCCCGGCCGGCCATAGGCGATATTCTCCGCGATGGTGCCGCTGAAGAGGAATGGCTCTTGCAGCACGATAGCCAGCTGTGCTCGCAGACTGGCCCGTGTGACTGAGCGCACATCGTGCCCGTCGATAAGGATCGCGCCGGCTGTGACATCGTAGAAACGAGGGATCAGGCTGGCGATGGTCGTCTTGCCGGCGCCCGTGCGGCCCACCAGGGCCACGGTCTGACCCGGCGCGACGCTAAAGCTCACCTCGTGGAGCACCGGATACTTCGGGTCGTAGCCAAAGTCGACCGAGTCGAAGGCAATGGCGCCCTCGATGCGTCCCAGTGTTGCGGCATTAGGCGCATCGGGAGGCTCGGTCGGCTCGTCCAGCACAGTGTAGATTCGTTCGGCCCCGGCCAGTGACGCCTGCATCTGCGCGTACACTTGCGAGATAAGCTGAATTGGGCGGAAGAACTGCTGCACGTAGATCAGGAACGCGGTGAGCACGCCCACGGTTAGGCCGTGCCCGAACACCAGGTAACCGCCGTAGCCAATGACAATCGCCGTGGCCAGCGTGCTCAATACGTCGATGGCGGGCGAGAAGGCCGAGGTAATGGCGACGGCCTTAATGTTGGCGTCGCGGTTGGCGGCATTGCGATTCTGAAAACGGGTGATATTGTATTCGGTCCGGTTGAATGCATGCGCCTCGCGCACTCCGGTAATCTCCTCCTGCAGGTCGGCCGTCACATTGGCCACCGTCGCGCGCGTGGTGCGGAAGGCGCGCCGGGAAAGGTTACCCAGGTAACTCGTAATCAGCAACATCACGGGAATGACTGCGAAGCTGACCAGCGCCAGGCGCGGGTTCAGCAGCAGCATCACCACGACGATACCGACCAGGCCGAACAGCGACCCGACCAACTGGGTGAGGCCCTGTGAAAAGAGCTGGTTGATCGTATCGACGTCGTTCGTAACCCGGCTGATGAGCTCGCCTACCGGCCGGCGATTGAAGAACGTGAGCGGAAGTCCCTGTAGCCGCGCAAAGAGGCGCGCGCGGAGTGAGGCCAGCAGGCGCTGCCCCACCATTCCCACGCGATACACCTGGACGCGCGAGGCCAGCGAGCCGGCTACGTAGATAAAGAACAACGCCAGCATGCTCAGCGCAAGGCCGCGTTGATCGCCGCGCAGGATGTAGAGATCGATGGCGCGCCCGATCAGCCAGGGACCGCCGGCTTGCGACGCAGCGCTGATGATGACGCTAAACAGGATGATCACAAGCTGTCGCCTGTAGGCGCCCAACTCTCCGATCAGGCGGCGCGCAGTGGCGCCTCGTGCTTGGGCCTTGGGACCATCCTGCATGGGCGGGGGCGGGGATCGCCTCATGCGCTTACCGCCACGGGTGGATCCAATGGGATCTGATTGCCGAGAATCTCGTTGTAGAGGGAGCTTTCAACCAGCAACTCCTCATGAGTGCCGCGTGCCGCGATGCGTCCCTTATCGAGGACCAGGATCAGGTCGGCGTCACGCACGGTGCTCATACGTTGGGCGATCACAATAGCGATCCGGCTCCGGTCGCGCATCAGACGGTCGAGCATCTCCAGCAGCGCCGCCTCGGTACGGGCATCCACGGCAGAGGTGCTGTCGTCCAGGATGAGCAGCCGCGGGTCGACCAGCAGCGCACGGGCGATGGCGATGCGCTGGCGCTGACCTCCGGAGAGGCCTACGCCGCGCTCGCCTATGATGGTCTCATACCCGTTGGGAAGTTCACGGATGAACTCGTCGGCCTGGGCGGCGCGAGCGACCGCCTCCACCTGCTCTTGCGTGGCATCGGGCTTCCCGTACGCTATGTTGTCACGCACGGTGCCGGAGAACAGCAGCGTCTCCTGCAGCACGATGCCGATCTGACTGCGCAGGCTGGCCAACGTAACATCGCGCACATCATGCCCGTCGATCGTCACGCTACCGCTGCTCACGTCATAGAAACGGGGTAGCAGGTGGACCAGCGCGCTCTTCCCCG
>JAQBPC010000570.1 GCA_028287725.1 Chloroflexota bacterium
CTCCCCTCGTCCCCTGCGAGTGGACCCCAGCCGCCGATCAATACACTTCTGCCGTCGACTGCCTCACCGAAGACTGCAGACCCTGTGCCGGCAATTACGATCATGCCGGGTCCTTCCACCAGCGCCCCGGCAAAGGCGGCCGGTCCGTCGTTGCCCGAGGAGAGCGTGCCTGCCAGGCCCGCTGCTTCTTCCGGAACTTTGGTCCCCGCTGCACCGATATGCAGGTGGGTCAGCGGCTGAGCTAGGCCTTCGGTGGCGCCGCGAACCGCGGCCCGGTACGCGGCAAGGGCGCCTTCCAATCCGAAGACCAATGCATTCCCTGGACCTCCTCGTCCAACACCCAGAATGACGCCCGACTCATCCGCCACCACGCAGCGCGTCGATGTGCCACCGGCGTCGATACCGGCGTATAGCTTCGATCCCACCTATACGGCCTCCGCCCACTGGGTAATCACGCGCAGTACGCCGCTCGTACCACGGCATTCGACCGCGAGTACTTGGCCGCACAACGCCTTCCTGGCCGCCAGGTTATTGACTATGGTGCTCATGTCGTGGCCCATATAGGAGACGATCAAAAGCACGAGATCGCTCATACGCACGCGGTCAAGGACTTCGCGCTCGCTGATGCGCCCATTGGTCGGCGGCGGCACCTCGTCGACACGCGCTCCCCACACCCTTAGGTGCTCCTTCACGCGCATCCGTGTGCTGTCGTGGCCGCCGACGAGCGCAATGCGCTTCCCCGAGATGCCTTTCGGCACACCGTCGCCGGCGCGAAGCTCAGGTAAGGACGGCTTCGATGCGAGGATCTGGCGGTACCGATCGCATACGGCGTTCCGACGGTCGAGATCGTAGAGCGAACGATAGATATCTCGCGATTCCGGCGGCAGCGGCGATTCGGAGCTTCCGGCGGCGTCGAGTACATCGCGGAGCAACTCTTCGTAGCCTTCGATCAGCGGCTGACGAAGTAGCAACCGGTAATCCAGCAGGTTGTCGCCGATTTCGTCGAGCAGGTCGAAACGCTGATTGGCGGAAAGGAAGTACTGGCGGTAATCCAGCGCGACGTGCGCCATGAGCGCGACCAAGCCCGGGCCGTCTCTCCGCTGCAACGCATCGTCGATGAGATGACGATAGGCATTGGCCAGGCGCGAACCGTCATTGACACGACGTGCAAGCTCGAGGCCGTATTGTACCAGCTGGTGCGCATCGTCGGACGCCCGTTCGAGTGCGCTCGCCCGCGCGCAGAAGGCCTCAATACTGTCGAGAACGCGGTCGTCCGGCAGATCCTCAATTTCCCCACAGTGCGCCAGCTCGGCTATCGCAGCGAAATCAGTCGCGGTGTGGTCGGTTGCTTGAAGGTTGTCTTGTGCGCGTTCGATAAAGTAGCGATATGGCTCAGCCGCCGCATGGTATTGTCCCTGCTTCCAGCAGACCCGTGCATAGGCCAACGCTAGCTCTGGGCTTCGCGCGCCGAGCTCTGCCCAGGCATCGGTCAGGTGCGGAACGGCCGGCTCCGAAGCGCCGAGGTGCAGGAGCGCCAGGCCGAGATAACCCCGCACCGTGGCGGAAGACTCAGTGGGCTGCACCAGGTCGACGATGCGTTGCGCCTGGCCGGCAGCGTGTAGTGCGCGTATGTGCCCGAGCCGAATACTGTCTCGCGCGCTTGGTTCTGGGCAGGCAAGGAGCGTTTCATACAGCGCTATGGCACGCTCATGCTCGGACTGTTCATATAGCGCTTCTGCCAGGAGTACACCAGCGCGAACGGTCAACGGATCATCCGGCACGAATAGGCGCTCGAGCGGCTCAACACGCTTGTCCACGGGAAGATGACGTATGCGCTCAAGCTGTAGCTCGAAGACTTCATCAGGCGACGGCATAATCTCGTCGCTGCGTAATTCCGCACCGCGGCCTGGGGGCGCGGCGTCCCGCTTTGCCCTAGAAGAGCGTTGGTCAAGCGCACACCGATCGCCAGGGTGTTCCGCCAGGCGCGAGTGGCTCACTGGCGCATTCGAGCCGCCACCAAGCAGGCCCTCTAGAGTCTGCGACCGCCGTCGCTTTGATGCCGGACCGAGCATCAATTGCATCGCGATTTCCGGCCATTTGCGACGAAGCCCCTCAACGGTGTCGCGAACCCGGCATGCATGGGAAAAGTCGGGACCAACCAATGGATAGAACGGGTGATGCCTTCCCGGGTAGCGATGGCCAAGGATGTCGGTAAGTGCACGCGCTTGTTCGTCGGTGCACTGCACGCGCAGCACGACACCGTCCGTTCCGACTGGAGCGGGCTCGATGACGTGATCGATTGTCATGGTGCCCCCGTTCCTCATGCACACTGCGTCCGTCAGGCTACTTTTGCAGGAGCGGTAGGTGCAACCGCGCACCGGGGCCATGGCACGCCGTGGAGACTACACTACCGCTGCCCCAATCCCCCTCAACCGGGTTCAGCCGTAGGCGTAAAGAGAGGCGACGGTCGGAATCGAACCGACGATAAGGGTTTTGCAGACCCCCGCCTTAACCACTTGGCTACGTCGCCCAATACATCGACATGATAGCGAAGCGCCTGGCCTCGGTCAAACAGAGCGTTACTGCCGAGGTGCGCTCAGCACACGATGCCACCGACCGAGCACTTGCCGAGCGCAGAGAGAGACAGGTGCGAGCAGTTTGTCGCAATGGTGCGGAGATAGGCTACCTAAAGCAAGTAGCGGCGTACTAAAGCCGATTACTCGACACGTCGCTTGATGGTCCCATATCATCGACTCACAGGCTGCCTCAGCATTCCGCGCAAATCGCTTCTGCAGATTATGTGAGGTTTTGATGAACAGGGCCACCCTGCACCTCGACACCCAGCATCACGTGGGTGCCATCGACCGGCGGATCTTCAGCGGCTTTCTCGAGCACCTGGGGCGCGCTGTCTACGAGGGCGTCTACGATCCGGGTAACCCGCTGAGCGATGCCCGCGGGCTTCGTCGCGATGTGATTGAGGCGCTGCGCCCGTTCGGTATGCCGCTCGTCCGCTATCCGGGTGGCAACTTCGTCAGCTGCTACGACTGGAAGGACGGGATCGGGCCGCGCGAACAGCGCCCGTCTCGCCCTGATTATGCGTGGCGAAGCATCGAGAGCAACCAATTCGGCACCGACGAATTCATGACCTGGTGCAAGGAGTTGGATACTGAGCCGATGATGGCGGTCAACCTTGGCACGGCCGGTACGACCGAGGCCGCGCAACTGCTTGAATATTGCAACCTTGTGCGCGGCACCTACTGGGCCGACCAGCGGATCCGGCACGGCCATCCAGAGCCCTATGGCGTGAAGCTCTGGTGCCTGGGCAATGAGATGGATGGAGTCTGGCAGGCAGGACACGTGCCGGCCGATGTGTATGCCCAGCGCGCCAGCCAGGCCGGCCTGATGATGAAGGGCCTCGACCCAACCATCGAATTAGTTGCCTGCGGCTCCTCGCACAACAAGATGCGCACCTACATGGAATGGGACCGCACCGTGCTGGAATACTGCTGGGAGTACGTCGACTACCTTTCGGCACACCGCTATAGCGAGAACAAACGCAACGATACCGCCTGGTTCCTGGCCGAGGGAATCGAGATCGACCGCACGCTCGAGGACTACCGGGCACTGCTCAACTACGTGCGGGCCGTAAAGAAGAGCAGCAAGCGGGTGTACCTCTCGTTCGACGAGTGGAATGTCTGGTACAGGGCGCGCCAGGGGGACGACGCCGATGGGCACTGGAGCACCGCGCCGCATCTCCTCGAAGAAGTTTACAACCTTGAGGACGCCCTGGTCTGCGCGCAGTACCTGACCAGTTTTCTGCGACACGCAGACATCGTGAAGATCGCCTGCATTGCCCAGATCGTCAACACTATCGCGCCGATCCTGACTCGTCCCGAGGGCATCCTGCTCCAATCAATCTACTACCCGTTCGCGCTGTTCTCGCGCCATGCCGCGGGACATGCGCTCACGCCGGTACTGC
>JAQBPC010000580.1 GCA_028287725.1 Chloroflexota bacterium
TTCTTCCCGTTCTTTTCTACCTGATACGCACCAATATGCTGCGTGATGCCGCCTGCTTCACCAGCGACGACGTTCGTCTGCCGGATTGCGTCCAGCAGCGACGTCTTGCCGTGATCGACGTGACCCATTATTGTCACGACTGGTGGGCGCGGCTTTAATTTTGTTTGGTCCTCTTCCTCGATCAGCGTATGCGAGTCTGCCTCAGGCTGGTCGGCGGTCTCCGGCGCGACGAGCTTTTGCTCCTGCGCTTCGACACCAAGCTCAGCCGCGACGATCGCAGCCGTATCGAAGTCAATTTCCTGATTGATTGTCGCCATCATGCCGTTCTTAATTAACAGCTTCATGACTTGAACAGGCTCAATTACAAGGATGTCGGCGAGCTCCTTTACGGTCATCACCGTCGGTAGCTCAACCGAAGTAGGTCGATCGCTTGGCACCTGGACTTCAGATCGTCCGTCCAGGACCGCGGTAGTGGCTGGACCTCGCTGTCCGCCACGGCCACCAGGCCTTGCTCCGCCGCGACCGCCCGGCCGTTTGCCGAAGCTGCGACCTCCACCCCCGCCTGGTCTTTGTCCTGCCATAGTCTCCTCCTTGAGCGGCGTGCTACAAGCGCGCCTCCGGTAATTTTTGTGCGTATTCATCGAGCGCCGCCCAGGTATCGGCGCTAACCGTTGTTGCTAGTGCCTGGTCCAGTGATTTTCGGGTCTTTGCTAATCGCCAGCACTCCTGCGCGGGGCACAAATATGCGCCACGACCGGCCTTCCTGCCGGTCTTGTCTACTTCTACCCCGCCGTCCGCGGTACGCACCACACGGACAAGGTGCCGCTTAGGTCGTTCAGTTCGGCAAGCCACGCACGTACGCTCGGGCACATGCTTGACTACCGATTTACCCTTATTCGAAGCTGGCTTTTTTGGTTGTGGAGCTGGCATCGTAATCCCTTTTTATCAGCTAACCGCGCTGTCGGCGGTGCCTTGCTCCGCGGTAGCCTGCTCCGATGGCCGCTTGATATCGATCCTCCACCCCGTCAACCGTGCAGCCAGGCGCGCGTTCTGGCCGTCCTTGCCAATCGCGAGCGATAGCTCACGCTCTGGCACGACGACCAACGCACTCTTATTACTCTCGTCAATTGATACACGGATTACCGTGGCTGGCCGCAACGCATTGGCCACGAATGTTGCCGGATCGCTGTGCCATTGCGCGACGTCAATCTTCTCGCCGTTGAGCTCGTTGACCACATTTTGGATGCGGACACCGCGCTGGCCCACGCACGAACCGACCGGATCTACATTATCCTGACGCGCCGCAACGGCCACTTTTGTGCGTACACCGGGATCCCGTGCGATTGCTTTTATCTCGACCAACCCTGTATATATTTCGGGCACCTCGAGCTCAAACAAACGCTTTACCAGGTTCCGATGTGTGCGCGACACAGTAACCTGAAGTCCCCGAGGTGTCTTCGTGATATCCATCATATAGACCTTCAGGCGCTGGCCGACACGATAATGCTCGCCGGGCGCCTGTTCCTGAGGAGGAAGCACGGCTTCCACCTTGCCAAGGTCAAGAATTACGCCCTTGGAGGGTTCGATTCGCTGTACGATCCCGCTGTACAGGTCGTTTTCCCTGCCAATGAGCTCGCCGTACAGCTTGTCGCGCTCGGCATCATTGATGCGCTGCATGATTACTTGCCTGGCCGTCTGAGCGGCGATTCGGCCAAAGTCTTGGGGTCGCTCGATTTCAACCTCGACGATGGTACCGATGCCAGGCCGAACGGGAAGTCCTTGCGCATCCTTGGGAAGTTCTTGCGCATCCTTGAGGGACAGCTCGACGCGGGGGTCTTCCACGTCAATGACAACCTTCTTTTCCGCAAAGATGCGGAATTCGCCGGTATTCTCGTTCAGTCGAACGTGGACTTCCGGTACCGGGCCGAGATTTCGCTTATATGTTGCAGTAAGCGCCGACTCGATTGCCTGAATCACCACATCTTTCGCCAGGTGCTTTTCATCCGTGATCTGCAAGATTGCGGTGAGGAAGTCGTTTTTCATTGCTGTGCTAGTCCCTACTGAAGATTGATCTGCGGGCGGCCTCGTCAAAAAACGCTCTCTAGATAGCAAGAAGTGGGCTTAGTGCCCACTTCTGCGCGACGCCGTAGCCAGTAAGCAGGTCATCTGACCTACAGTTGCGCTATTGTGCTACGCGCTGCTTCCCTTCAAATTTCTAACCAGGTAAAGCCCGCTGCCGCGCTCCTCATTCGTCTCGGAACTGGAGCTGCCAAAGGCAACAGTATAGGCACAGTCATAGTGTTGTGACACATTCCTGCCCCTCTCGAGTCTACTTACTCTCTAGTGACCTGTCAATAATCGTGACGCCTAAGGCCGAGCGCGGATTGACATCCCACTCTGGGAACCATATACTACCCTCGATATGCCGAGGTGGCGGAACTGGCAGACGCACTAGCTTGAGGGGCTAGCGAGCATTACGCTCATAGGAGTTCGAGTCTCCTTCTCGGCACTGAGTTGGACGGGCGCGGCACACGGATACGGTGTCGCGCCCGTCCGTTTTTGTTTTGTGAAAACATTGCAACTTGTACTCGGTAACCGTGTACCATTATTTATGTGTGTAATGATTCGGCCCAGGGATAGCTATTGCTGACGCCTCAATCTGTCACGAAGTGGTGGGTCCAGACCGCGCTACGCGTGACCCGCAACGACTCAGATAATCGAGGGACGACGAGTAATGGGCCCCGTCGGCCTATTGCTCAACGCATGGCGATACCCGTAGCCATTGCGGTCTCGCTCTTCACATATGTGTTCCTGCAGGTCCTGCATCATATCGTTGGCGCGACAGGCGCGGATTTTCGCGCGGTCCTTCGTGGCGCCGTCGATCTCCGTGCAGGGCGGGATATCTATGCCCCCGCACTTCATTTTCTGAGCGCCGGCAATCTGCGTGGCATATTGCACATGTACTCGACTCCTTATGTCTATCCACCGCCGCTGGCTCTGGTCATGCGACCGCTCACCGCGTTGGATCCGCAGCGTGCCTTAATGCTGTGGGACCTCTTGAATGTCACCTTGCAGGGTGTGATGTTCGTATTGGTCGTGCGATTGAGCAATGCACGAACGTTCTTTCAACTCTGCTTGGTCGCCGCCATATACGGGTTTTTCCCTTTGAATATGGACCTTGGGAATGGCCAGATCGACCTCTTTATCACTGTCGTGGGCCTGCTCTCGTTTCTCTTTTATCGATCAGGCAGGCTGCGTCTGGCAGGTTTGCTGGTTGGCGCAGCCATACTAATCAAGCCGACGATCGCAGTCTTGCTGTTGTTCTTCGCGGTACGGAGAGCGTGGCGCCTCGTGCTATGGTGCTGCGGGGCTGTCGGCGCCGGAGTGGTAGTATCCGCGATGGCCGTGGGCTTGCCGGTTCTGTGGGAATACAGAACGGTAGCAACTGG
>JAQBPC010000203.1 GCA_028287725.1 Chloroflexota bacterium
GTGCCGGCATCTTTAGCGGGCAGCCGGTCTCCATAATCCTCCGGCGCGGGCTCGTGGTGTTCCACGGCATGTGCGCCACGGGCCAGGCGTGCCTTGATCTCGCTGTAGGGGAGGTGATTGATGCGGAGATCTCGGACAGTACGCAACACACGCATATCGTCTTCGGTAAAGAAGCGAGGGCGGCCGGGCTCGGGATTGGCGGAGGCGCCCAAGAATTCACTGAACTCCTCTACCCAGCTGCGCAACGTATTGCTGTTCTTGTCCTGTAGCCCGAGCTGTGCCGAGGCCTCTCCTATACGGTAGAGCGTCTGCTCCATCTGCTCTCATTCCCCTTCATTTCCTGAACGTTCTGGAAGTATAGCATAGGGCGGTATAGACCTGGGTAGAGTAGGAAATATAGGGGTTGGTGATCTGCTCGGTTTCACGTGGAACTATAGGGCATGGAGGGAATAGCTAGGCGGCTGAAATGTCGCTCGAGGGTAACCCACCATCCTATTGGAGATGCCATAACACCATGCTATAGTTGAGGCGATTCCTGGGAAAGTGTTGATTTCTGGAACTAGTGCTGCTACGCGCCGAGCACTTGATGCGATCATGGTCCAATGCGAAGCGGTGGCTGGGCACTACATCAGCACCACTTAGCAGCAGGGCAAGAGGGAGTGGCTCATGGGCGGGCGGATTCTCGTCGTCGATGATGATGAACTGATTTGCGATCTCGTCAGCGAGACGCTCAACTTCGAGGGCTACGATGTCGAAGCCGCCTATAGTGGTGAGCAGGCGCTCCGGAGACTCGATATAACCAAGCCAGACCTTATCCTGCTTGACATCATGATGTCTGGAATCGACGGCTTCGAGGTGTGCCGCCGGGTGTTGAATGATCAAGCCACCCGGCACATACCGATCATCTTTTTGACAGCCAAGGGCCAGTTCGAGGATGAGCTGCGAGGTTACGAGGAAGGCGCGTTCGACTATATCACCAAGCCTTTCCACCCTTTGAGTCTGGCGCCTACTATTCGCGAGACGCTTGAAGCGGAAAATAAGCGGGATATTGAGGGAAAACGGCAAAACAGAATCGAGAAGTTGCGCAGCCTTCTCAACTTGCGCGCGGATGGCGAGGTAAGCCAACGGCCGTAGATTCCGGCCGGCGACGGTCGTAGCCGCGACTGAAATGTGGGGTACAGAAAAATGGTGGTTGAAGCTACCGAAGTAACTACGGACCTGGTTCCACCCTGTGTTCACTCGATTGAGGACACGGGGATCGATGCCAGTTTTATCTCGGATCTAATCCTCAAGCACATTTACTTCGGTGGTGTGTTGACCAGCGCCACCATCGCCGCGAATATCTGCCTTCCCTACTATCAGGTGATCGAGGTACTGCTGGAGAGCCTGAAGAGTCAAAACTTCGTCGAGGTGCGCGGTAGCACCGGCGTGCTCTCTACCACCTACCGCTATGCGCTGACTGAGAAGGGGCAGAGCAAGGTACGGGAGGCATTCGAGCGGAATACCTATGCCGGCCCGTGCCCCGTGACTCTCCAGGATTACACCTTCGCCGTGCAGCGCCAGTCCATCCGCAATGTGATGGTCACGCGCGAGGAGTTGGCGAGTGCGTTTAGTGGGCTGGTCTTCAGCCAGGAGACGCTCGACCAGGTTGGCCCTGCAATTAACTCCGGTCGCTCAATCTTCCTCTTTGGCCCGCCCGGCAATGGCAAGACGACCATTGCCGAGGTTTCCGCGACCCTCCTTGGCGGCAGCGTCTATGTGCCCTATGCCGTGCTGGTGGAGGGCCAGATCATTCGCGTGTACGATGAGGCGCATCACCACAGAGTTTCGGAGACGGATCCGGAGCTGGTGGACCAGCGTTGGGTGCTTTCCAAGCGGCCGGTGGTGGTCGTGGGCGGCGAGCTGACATTGAACGAGCTTGACCTTCAGCTCTCCGAGGAGAGCCGGGTCTACGAGGCGCCGCTGCAGATGAAGGCAAATGCCGGCATGTTCTTGATCGATGATTTTGGCCGGCAGCAGATCTCGCCGCGCGCCTTGCTCAACCGCTGGATTATCCCGCTTGAGCGGCGCGTCGACTATCTCACACTCATGACCGGCAACAAACTGCAGATCCCCTTCGACGAGCTGATGATCTTCTCGACCAATCTGGATCCGAAAGATCTGATGGACGACGCCTTTCTGCGGCGTATCCGTTACAAGATCCACATCATGCCGCCGACGATTGACGAGTTCCGCGAGATCTTCAAGCGCAGTTGTACGCAACGCAGCATCGAATACAACGAGGCGGCGCTCGGCTACATCTATAACGAATATTATGTGCGGCTTGGCCTGCAGCTCCGCTCTTGCCATCCGCGTGACTTGCTCGACCAGCTCATGGATATCGCTCGCTACCTTCGCGTGCGTCCCATGCTCGCGAAGGAGCTGATCGACCTGGCCTGCAAGAGCTACTTCGTAAAGTTGCAGTAAGCACTCCAGGGTGGCGCGCCGCTGAGATGCACCACCCCGGATGAGATATTTTGTCAGGTTGTGCTCAGGCCCAACCGGCGGTACGCCTCGTCCACGTGCTTGAGGTGATAGCGCAAATCGAATAGCTCGTTCAGCGCCTGCTCGTCGAGATGCGCGGTGATCGCCGGATCGGCACGCAGCAGGTCGCGGAAGTTTCGCTCCTCGTCCCAGGCGCGCAAAGCGTGGCGCTGGACGATCTTGTACGCTTCCTGGCGTCCCATGCCGTGCTCGATCAATGCCAGCAATACTCGCTGCGAGAAGATCAGGCCGCCTGAGGCCTCGAGGTTGCGCCGCATGCGCGCCGCGTCCACCTGCAGGCCCGACATCACCCCATGCAGGACGTCCAGCATATAATCCACGGCCAGGCAGGCATCGGGGAAGATCACGCGTTCGGCCGAGGAGTGACTGATATCACGCTCATGCCAGAGGGTCACGTTCTCCAGCCCGGTCTGCGCGTAGCCCCGTACCAGACGGGCCAGGCCGCTTATACGCTCGGAGAGGATTGGGTTCCGTTTGTGCGGCATGGCGGATGAGCCTTGCTGGCCCTCGCTAAACGGTTCTGCCGCTTCACGTACTTCGGTACGCTGCAGGTGACGAATCTCGGTGGCCATATTCTCCAGACTCGAGGCCAGCACCGCCAGCACGCTGAGGAAATTGGCATGCCGGTCGCGGCCAATTACCTGGGTCCCGACGGCCACCGGTTGCAGCGCCACACGCGCCAGCGCATCCTCCTCCACCGCCGGCGGTATATTGGCATGCGTGCCCACGGCGCCCGCCAGCTTCCCGACGCGCAGCTCGTCGCACGCTGCCGCCAACCGTTGGCGGGCGTGGCGCAGGGCGTCTACCCAGACCAGTAGCTTGAAGCCGAAGGTGGTCGGCTCGGCATGGATGCCGTGCGTGCGGCCGATGGTCACCGTGTCCCGGTGTAGCAGCGCCTGTTCCGTGATCGCCGCTTCCAGGCGGTCGATACCGCGCAGCAGCAGCTCGCCTGCTTGGGTGATCTGCAGGGCGAGCGCCGTATCGACGATGTCGGAGCTGGTGAGCCCCAGATGGATGAACCGCGATTCTTCGCCAATGCTCTCGCCCAGGGAGCGAAGGAAGGCAATCACATCGTGCCCGGTCTCTTGCTCGATGGCGTTCATGCGCTCGAGATCGTAGCGTGCGCGGCGGATCTCCGGCAGGGCTTCCGGCGGGATAGCGCCCTGGCTGGCCCATGCTTCGCAGACGGCTATCTCGACCCGCAGCCACTGGTCGAACTTCCCGTTCTCCGACCATATCGCGGCCATTTCCGGCCGGCTGTAACGCTCGATCACTCTTGCTCCTTCACGGTGTGCTGTAGATGGCTCTGTAGTGGAGTGTACCGGAGGAGCGCGATCTGCCCGAGGCCAAGCGCCCCGAGGATGGTTCTGCGCGCGGGATCTGTGACTCGCCGGTCCCGCCATTCCGGGCGTTGGCGCCGCGATGCGCCGCCAATTTGGCCTGGGAATCCCAGTATCCTGCGCTGCAAATCCATGTGCCAGGGGATTTGACCACGTCCAATATCAGGGCCATGCCACGTATGCCAGGCGCCTCGAGCAGAAGGATGCCGGCAATTGAGCCTACACCGTTCCTCCAGCACCCTACATCCCAACCATAGGTAGGTCTGGTACATTCTACAGCACTCGAACGGCGCCTGAGCTGTTCCTGACGCGTCTCGACGAGGCGATATAGCCGTCAAGAATACCCCGAAAGGGTAGCCCCGTCCACTCTTTTGATTGCTCTGTGCCATCCATTGCTGTACGCTACGCTCCGATTCGACCCGACCCAATATCGATGGGCGTGCCATGAGCACAAATGCGTAGCTTGCTTGCCGGGATGTCACGACGGCATCGTTTAGCCTTGATGGCTGTAGTCCTTGGTGCAGGTTTGGCGGTTAGCCTCGGCGTTCTGGACGTGGCCGGCGTACTACCCCATAAGCGGACCATTGCCACCGTGATAACGAATCCAGCCTTCACGAGCACTAATGCGCCGCTCGCCCCCAACATGTACTCGCCGACGCCACGCTCTACGGCCTCCCCCGTACCCACACTCTCGCTTCCGGCCACTGCCAGTGTGGCTTCGCGACCACTTCTCCGCACGGGGCCCATGGTCGCCGATCTCCTGCCTGGCGGTTCCGACGACCCACCCGCTTCGCTTGCCGCAGCCCCTACGCCCAACCCCGTGTACGTGGCCGAGGATACTTTGACCGGCACGGGGCCTGGTCCGGCAGGTCCCCTGAGCGGCCTGCCGACCCGGCCTGAATTGGCAAAGCGCCGGCCAGTGGCGGTGGTGCTCGACAATTATTCTCCTGACGCCCGCCCCCAAGCCGGGCTCAATCGAGCCAGTGTCGTATTCGAGACAGTGGCGGAGGGCGGCATCACGCGCTTCATGGCCGTGTTCCTCGAAAGAGACGCGCCGCTCGTGGGTCCGGTACGTAGCGCCCGCATCTATTTCGATTCCTGGGCGGCTGGCTTGAATGCCATATACGGGCACGCCGGCGGCAACAACGACGCGCTGGCTGAGTTACCCTCACTAACGACCATATCCAACGTGGATGGCCTGGTGTCATCCGCCTTCTGGCGCTCGGGAGACCGTGCCATGCCACACAACCTCTACACCTCCAGCACAGGCGTACGCGCGGCAGCCGACATACGCGGCAATTCCGTTGCCCTTACGCGCCTTCTGCACAAGCAACCTGCCCCGCCGGCGCTACGGCCCGCGGGTGGCTCGATAACCATTGACTTCTCCAGGATGGAATACAACGTGGAATACCGATATAACCCGAAGTGCAACTGCTACCCTCGCTCGATGAGCGCAACACCACATATGGATGCAATCTCGCTACGGCAGATCGCGCCCAGTAATGTGGTGGTACTGTATGCCGATGTGACGCCAGACCATAATAGCGATACACCCGGTAGTGTTTACGTGCAGACGAGCGGTATCGGTGAGGCGCTGTATTTCCGCGACGGGACGGAGACACGGGGGTACTGGCAAAAGGGCGCTGCATCAGACCAACTGCAACTGTTGAACTTGAAACATCAGCCGATCGCGCTTAATCCCGGCCAGACGTGGTTTGAGGTGGTACCGACTGGCAACACTGTGAGCTGGATTCTACGGTGAGGCTTATCTCTGCCCTACTCCTGGTGGCGTCGCTGTTCGGTATGCCTCTGGCAGACGCCGCGCCGGCCCCAAACGCAGTACCAATCGTCGTGCTCGATCGTCCACGCACGGAGCCATCCGTCGCGATCGACCCGCGTGACCCCCGGATTATCGCCGTGGCCGTAAACCCGACCTATCGGCGGAACGCGCTGGGCGAAGAGCCGGTAGGTATCTTCGTCAGTCACGACAGTGGGGTAAGCTGGACGAAGCACGACGCCCCCTTGCTTCCTCCGTACACTACGGGCTCGGACCCGAGCGTCGCCTTCACGCCTTCCGGCACGCTCTATGTGGCCTATGAAGCCGTATCGAACGGGTTCTGCGGCAGCACCAATCAGACGGCGGTGCTGGTGACGCGCTCGATCGATCAGGGCAGGAGCTTTTCTCGCCCAACTCTGGTAAATAGCAACCCGGCCAACGATAAGCCGTACATGGCGGCGGGATCCGCAGCGGGCGGCCATGGCGATGCCGTCTACGTCGCGTGGATTCGCTTCCAGTCGGATAGCGCCGCGCAGGTTGTTTTCTCTCGCTCGGGTAACGGCGGGCAGACCTTCTCGCCGCCCGTGCCGCTTTCCAGCGGAGCCGGCATACACGTGGCGCCACAGCTTGCCGCGGCGTCCGGCGGGCGTGTGTACGTGGGCTGGGTGGCGGGGAGCGCCTTACCCGGCACGGTGCCGCCGCGAGAATGGATGGAGACGCGAGGCTCGTTCGATGCCGGCGCGCACTTTGGCCCAGTTGGGCGGACAGCCCCTTTTTGGGGCCCGCTTGGCCTGGAACAGCCGGGCAGCTTGCGGCTATTCAACGGCCCCTCGCTTGCAGCCGGCGGGCAGCACCGCGTGTATATGGTCTGGGCCCAAGCACAGGCTGCACATGGCGTGCCTGTGATCGTGGCTGGTGCGGTGCGCGCCACTATCGTCATGAGTGTCTCGGATGACGCCGGCTTGCATTGGGCCACACCCATTGCCGTCAACGACAGCACGAAGGGCGATCGCTTCGAGCCTCAAGTCGCGGCGGCGGGCAACACCGCGCTCGTCGCATTCTACGACCGGCGGCGTAACGGCGTCGATCTCGACCTGGAGCTCTCCGTTGTCCATAAAACAGCGTCCGGGCTGCATGCCGGGCCGAATGTGCGGCTCACCAGCCTGCCGGCGCCGATTGCCGCCATTCCGTTCATTCCACCCGGTAGCCCGTGTCTTGCCCAGGGGCGTTTCTTTGGCGACTACATCGGCCTGGCGCTACACGGTACCCGGGCGGGTGTGGCATGGACGGGGAGCACCTCCACGTATCGTGGTCAGACCGACGTGCGGTTTGCATCGGTTCCACTTTCGGCTCTCGGCGCTCGTTAAGTTATATAGCAAACTCCGTCAGCTTGTAGATCAAGCCCAGCTAGGTTGTATATAAAGCAATTACCGAATAGGTGACGAATTATCCCGTTGTTAGATGTATAAGCTCCAACGGCTGGAGAAGTATTTTGCCCTATTTGGCTCCGCTCCAGCCTCGACAGATGCGTAAACGCGTGGTACCGTTGGATCAGATGTCCCCCCAGACAGCTATCCCGCCCGCACGGAGGCGCCGAATGACCACCATGTTCGCACCCGAGATCACCCTATCGTTGCTCGTCAGGATAGAGGCAGACGGTGGCCGATACAAGGCATCGTGCCCCGCGATCGATGTGGCCAGCGCCGGCCGTTCTATCGATGAAGCGTTAACGAACATCAACAATGCGGTTGAGATGCGCCTCGAGGAGTGGGTTGACAGAGGCACGCTCCTCGATGAGCTCAAGCAGCGTGACGTACCGTTTGTGCATGGGCGGCACACTGATCTTTCCGCACACGCCGATATCAAGCCGGGTGTGTTGGCGGTAACACTGAACCCATCGGTGCACGTGGGCATGGCGATGCAGGCCGATCCGCGGGATTGAGCACCGCAATAACCCTCCCACACGGCGACATGCCGGCAGTGGGAGGGTTGCGCTATTCCTCGGGCTCGTTATCATCTTCCTGCGA
>JAQBPC010000206.1 GCA_028287725.1 Chloroflexota bacterium
GAGACGCGGACCGAGCGCGTAGGCCAACGAGTCCCTATGGGTCTGATAGTAGTCAGCGGCCTCCGCTATCAATGCCGTGAGTTCCGTGCCCAGGTCTCGCCGCCGCGCGGCCTCAAGCACCGAAGCACAATACGTGTCGTGGCCTTCCATCCAGGAGGCGCCCGGTATTGCGATAGCAGTCTGATAGAAGCCGAAGGTGTAGCGCTCGGCAGCCATCGCGTGCACCGGACGCAGCAGGCTCGCTAACTCCCGCACGTAGCCCTCGCGCAATCCCCATGGCTGATCGAGCCAGAGCCGGAACACATTATCACCCGGCAGCTTGGTCACCAGCAGGTAGTGCCAGTCTTGCGACGGGCCAAAGCGGCCTGAACCGAGGACACGGGCGATACCCGCATGCTCTCGCAGACGGTTGAGGGTCGCGGCTTCACGCGCGAATCCCGCCGCGCTCTCCGGGCGAGCAGAGCAGCGAAGAATATAGCGATCATTCAGGTCGCAGACGAGGTGTGAATAGCCGCCCGTGTGCATGCCGCATTGGAGGAGCGGCTCCTCGATCCCATGCTTGCGCAGGAGGCTCGCCAACGCATCTGCGGTAGGCGAAAATGGTTTCTCTTCAGTCATTATTGGGAAAGTATAACGGGCAAATGCCGTGCGCCGCGGTGCTCAAAACCAGCCATGCTGCAGCGTTACGGAAAGATGTGCGATAATTTCCGGGCGGCGCCGCGATTTATGGCGTTGCATGCCGCCTGTACACTAACTTGTGAACCAAACGCTGGGAAGTTGCAACTAGATGGCGATACGCTGTGCTTAGACCACTGGCCCGCACGGCCACAACCCGCAAGAGGAGCGGCGCGCGGCGAGGCGGTAAACGGTCCACGGCGCGCGCGCCACGAGGTGGGCACACAAAGGGCAAACGCACATACTATCGGTTTCACCGGGGCAGCTGGAAGCCTGTTCTTGTGCGCCGCGTGGTCCAGGCGGTGGCTGCTATTGCCCTGGCGTGGTGGCTGGCAACGAAGCTGTACCCACCGGTTGCACAAATATACTCACCAATTACTCATATACAGTTTCATATTCCGACAGGTAAGCCGGCAGCAAGGCAACAATCGATACCCGTTGGTCCGCTGGACGTTGCCAAGGGACCGTCGCTTTCGGCATCAAAGGTGGATGGCATACTCGCTGCATACGGCTCCCCGCTCAAGGGGCATGGGAAGGACATCGTCGCACTCAGTCGTACGTATGTGGTCGACGATGCGGTGGCCCTGGCATTCTTCGTGATGGAAAGTAGGGCGGGAACGCAGGGCGAAGCGGTGACTACCCGAAGCTTTGGCAACCTTCGACCGATGCCGCATCAGCCGTCATACGACGGCTATCGCCTGTACGGCACGTGGATGGAAAGTGCGAAGGAATGGTTCGGCCTGATCCACAATCTCTATGTGACCCAGCTCAAACTGCGGACCGTGCAGGATATCGTCCCGGTCTATGCGCCATCCACGGATAGTAATAACCCCGATACAATGGTGGCCGGTATCAAGCAGCTCGTGTCGTGCTGGCGTGGGGCCGTGGACCAGTGTCCAAGCGATCCGGCCAGCGTTCCGATCATCGTAGCGTCCGGCCGATGATACCCTGACAGCTCATCCAACAAGCAGCATTCATTACTGCAGACTAACGCTGCTAACGACCGCACAAGATCAAAGGGGACCGGCGACATGAGCAGAACGCTCCATATTATCTCGCATAGCCACTGGGACCGCGAGTGGCACCAGACATACCAGCAGTTCCGGCTCCGCCTCATTCAATTGATCGACGATGTGCTGGCGGTGATGGCGACAGGTGATGCGTTTCCATTTTTCATGCTGGATGGCCAGACGATTATGTTGGAGGACTACCTCGAGATCCGACCGGAGCGCGCCGCCGAACTGAAGGCGCTGATCCAGTCGGGCCGCCTCCTGATCGGCCCGTGGTACATCCAGCCTGACGAATTCCTGGTGAGCGGGGAAGCCATAATCAGGAACCTCTTGCTCGGAGCGCGGATCTCGAAAGAGTGGGGCGGTTACATGCGCGTGGGTTACGTGCCGGACCAGTTCGGGCACATCGCGCAACTACCTCAGATTTGGCGCGGCTTCGGCATCGACAATGCCGTTCTATGGCGCGGGGTTGAACGCGCAAAGGGGGGCACGGCATACAATTGGCAGGGCCTCGACGGCTCGACAGTCCACGTTGCTGCTCTGCCCGATGGTTATAGCCACGCTCATCGACTCCCGCTTCGCGGCCAGCCGAAGGCTGAGCGGCTGCGTGCTCTGGCACGCTCCCTGGAGCCCCTGGCACGCGATGGCAGTCCACTGTTGATCATGAATGGCGGCGACCATGTTGGCGTGCAGAGCGAGCTACCTGCCGGCATCGGGGCCGCGCAAGAGGCGCTGGGCGATGACTACACGCTGCGGCACAGCACCATACCGGCGTATATTGCCGCGCTTCGGGAGGCCGGGACGCCGGATACCGTCATCGACGGCGAGCTGCGAAGTTCGCGCGATGCCTTCCTGCTGCCCGGAGTCGCCTCTGCCCGCATGTGGATCAAACAACGGAACGCGCAAGCGCAGGTCCTGCTCGAGCGCTTCGCCGAACCAGTCGCCACCTTTGCCGCCGGCCTCGGCAGGCCATATCCGGCGGGCGCGCTTCGGCAGAGCTGGCGGTACTTGCTGCAGAACCAGCCACACGACAGCATCTGCGGCTGTAGCATCGACCAGGTTCACCGGGAGATGGTGACCCGCTTCGATTGGTCGGAGCAAATCGCCGAATCGCTCG
>JAQBPC010000612.1 GCA_028287725.1 Chloroflexota bacterium
CCAAGCAGGATGATTCCGTCGCAGTGCCTGGTCTCCAGCACGCGCGTGAGGGCAAGAGCCTCCCCAGCGCTGCTGTGTGCCAGGCCCAACACCACGTTGTAACCTTCGGCCTGCGCGGCATTGATAATTGCTTCGATCATGCCCGGAAGAAACGGATCGTTGATCTCGCGGCTAATCAGCCCCAAAAGTGCAGTGCCTTGCCCTCGCAGACCCCGGGCCAGTGGATTGGGGGAGTAGCCGAGCTCGCGCACCGCTCGCAGCACGCGCTCTCGGGTTTCCGGTGCGATGGGTACTGAAGTCGTGGCGCCGCTGAGCACGCGCGAGACAGTGCTGGGCGAAACCAATGCCACACGAGCGATATCTTTCATCCTCACTGTAGCCACGGTCCGCCTCTTTCCCCGACATCGCGCGGTGTAATTGGAGTCCAGGCTAGCAAGCGTACATCGCGATCGTCAATCGTGCTACATCGGATAGTTGCCGCTCATTGACTGCGTAATACGGCGTTAGTATACTCCAGATCATTCGATTGCATGCAATCGAATGCATAGTCGGTGCACTGGTGCTTCGCGACGGTACATGAATCCGCTTAGTTCCGGCGTGCCGCTTTACCTTCGGAGGCTGGGCAAGGGAATATCGCCGAGCGGAAGCTGCCTCTCCCAGGCGAGCGTCACGTTCCTGGCAGCTGTTCTCAAGACGTGATTGGATGTCGATCGGTGACTCTTACGCTTATGGGAGTAGTCGACAAGGCGCTGGTAGCCTCTAATACCGGAGCGGTCGAGGACGATGCCCTCGCTCTCGTGAGCATTGCCCAGTCCACCGTGGAAGTAACGCTGGAAGGGTTCGTCGGCGATAAGCATGCCGGTATGACAGCCCGCGCGACTACTCGTACCCCGCACTATCCACTCAACGCCGTCATTCGAAATAGCCGGCAGCTGAGTATCGTCTCGCCAGATGATCTTGCCATGGTCGCCAATCGGCTCGCCATTGCTCGCATCCTGCCCGAGTGGCTCGGCGCGAATCTGTCGATCGATCGTATCCCTCGACTTACCAGCCTGCCGCCTGCCACCAGGCTTTATTTCCCCAATGACGCGGTACTGGTGGTGGAGGGTGAGAACTTGCCATGCGCGTTTCCAGGCAAAGTCCTCGAGCAACAGTACCCCGCGATTCGCGGCCTGGCTAGCCGCTTCCCTAAGGCAGCCTTCCACCACCGCGGCGTGGTCGCCTGGGTCGAGAGGGCGGGCATGATCAGCCAGTCTGATGAAGTGGTGATACAAGTGCCTACCCAGGCGATTTACAGTCTTCCAAGTGACAGTGCGGCGCCTGTTGCAGTGTGCGTGCCACGCGGGGCGGTACCCCTGGCCTAAGTCTGGAGCGCTAGAGACCACGAATAGGGAGATCAGACCCATGAGTGATCCTCAACCACAATCCGACCTCCTGATCACCGGCGCTCGCGTCTATACCGCCGATCCCCAACATCCGTGGGCGGAGGCCGTGCTGACGCGTGGAAACACGATCAGGTTCGTGGGGAGCGCGGCAGAGGCACGAGACCTGGCCGGGAGTAGCACCGAGCGCATTCACCTACCTGGCGCGCTGGTCGTCCCCGGGCTTAACGATAGTCACATTCACATGACTCTGGCCGCCGCCTCGCTCGATATGCTGGATTTGACGGGCGTGACGGCGTTGCCCGAGCTGCAGGCACGGCTGCGCGCCTTCGCCCTCGCCAATCCGGATCGGCCCTGGCTCGAAGCGCAGGGACTGCCGTACGAGCCGCTGGACAATCTTGACCGCCCGGAGCGGGTGGCGCTCGACGAAGCGGTAGGCGATCGCCCCGTCTACATCCGTTCCTTCGACTGGCATACTTCCTGGACCAACAGCGTGGTGCTGCAGCGCGCGGGTATCGAACGCGGCGCGAACATCCCGCTTCCCAATGAAGTAGTCGTGGATCCGGCGACAGGTCTTTCCACTGGCATGCTAAAGGAGCGCATGGCTCAGGAGTTGGTCACGAACCTGATGGAGCCACCCAGCACCTCACAAAGGGACGACATGCTGTGCCGAGCAATGACTCACCTGAACCATCTGGGTATAACTTCCGTGCAGAATCTCGATGGCGACCCGGAGCGGTTGCGGCAGTACGACCGTCTGCACGCCGCCGGCCGCCTCTCAATTCGCGCCGGGCATTACATGAGTATCTGGTCGTACACCCCACGGAGTTACGTGGCCGAGTTGGCGGAGACTGTCCTCGGCTACACCAGCGCTTGGAGTCACGCACTCGGCATTAAGCTTTTTATCGATGGCGTGGTGGAGACCGAGACGGCGTTGTTGTTCGAGCCGTACATGGGCACCGATGCGACCGGCGTGCCGGACATGGACCTTCAGCAATATCACGAGATCGTGCTGGAAGCCGATCGGCGCGGTATGAACGTGGCCACGCACGCCATTGGCGATCGCGGTTTCCACCTGACGCTTAACGCCTACGAAGAGGCGGCGCGCGCCAACGGGCCGCGTCCGGGGCGGAGGCACCGTGTTGAGCACATCGAGGTGAGCCGTCCAGACGACATACCACGCCTGGCGCGACTCGGCGTCACCGCCTCAATGCAGCCGCTTCACGCCGCGCCGGGCAGCGACCCGCGCTTCACGCCCTGGACGCGGCTGGTCGGCCCGACCCGTGAGCCGTATGGCTTCGTCTGGCGGCGCATAGCGGAGACGGGGGCGGCGCTCGCCTTCGGCAGCGACTGGCCGATTGTAAAGCCGGACGTCCGGGCCGGACTATACACTGCATTGACTCGGAAGAGCCATGACGGCATGCCGGCCGGCGGCTGGCAGCCGCAACACTGCGTCACGCTGGCGCAGGCCCTGGATGCCTATACCAGCGGCGCTGCCTATGCCGAGGGCCAGGAACACGTGAAGGGCAAGCTGCGCGCGGGCATGCTGGCCGATATTACGGTCTTTGCGCGTGACCTCTTCCAAATGGCCCCGCACGAGATTCCGCAGGCCGAGATCGCGCTCACCGTTCTCGACGGGCGCGTCCTGTTCAGATCAGCATGAGGTGCTCTGTAGCTCGACGAAAGGATGGTGTGCGACTTACGGCATAATCTGTAACTCCAGGCGGAAAGAGACAAGGGCTTTCATCACTCTGTTTACGAACGCAGGATGACTGCCAGCAATGATTGGCGCGTGGCCAAGGGCAGTCGCACCCCGGCAGGGGGGAAGGGACTGGCAATGGAGACACACGATCACCTGAGCACATCGCGCTTCAGAAGACCTGTTTTGCGTGCTCTCGCTGCGGCGAGCCTGCTGCTTGTGATTCCTAGTCCTGCGCACGCCGCCTCCAACATGACGCTACGGCTGGTGACCCCAGGTACACTGGGCGATCTGGACCCGGCCTCCGAGCAGGACTATAGCTCCGATACAATTGCCCGGAACATAGAGGAAACCCTGGTCGGCTTTTCTGGCGCGGCGATGGACAAATATCGACCGGTGCTGGCCACATCGTGGTCATCAAACGCCGATCAATCCGTCTGGACCTTCCATCTGCGGCACGGCGTGACGTTTCATACGGGCCGCTGCTGCATGACGGCGGATGACGTGAAATACTCGATTGGCAGGACGGTGACCGCGGGGCTCGGCGGCTCGTACTTGTATAGCCGCTTTATCAATAACCCGGCCAAACAGATTGTCGTCGTCGACCCCTACACTGTACGCTTTGACCTTGCCCGCTCGCAGCCGGCATTCCTGGCCGCCCTAACCTCGGAGTACGTCGGATTGATCCTTGACGCCAAGGCGGCGCGCGCGCACGAGGACAAGAAGACGCATGATGCCCATGCCTGGATTACCAACAATGACATAGGAACTGGACCGTATAAGCTGCAACGCTGGCAACGCGGTACAGAGGTTGTCTTGCAGCGCTTCCCCGGCTACTGGGGTGGCTGGAGCGGTTCGCATTTCTCCACGATCATCGTTGATACCGTGCCTGATTCGGCCACCAGACGCGAGCAGGTCGAGCGCGGCACCGCCGACATCACGTTCAATCTCACGCCGCAAGACTACAAGGCCTTGAGCGGGAATTCGGCGCTGCAGGTTACCGCTCCATATGCCACGGAAGTCGATTACATCATTATGACCGAGGCCGGTCCGCTGAAGAGCCCGCTAGCACGGCAAGCGCTATCGTACGCCTTTAACTATGACGCATATATTCAGGGGCTGCTAGGCGGTTACGGGAAACGGGCCTATGGTCCCATCCCCAGTGCGTTGCTGGGCTACGATCCTGCTGGATTTAAGTATCAGACGGATCTGAACAAGGCCCGTGCTCTGCTCCAGCAAGCAAAGGTTCAGCCGGGTACCACGCTGACCTACGCCTACGGCTCGAACGGCGCCCAAGCCGGACAGATCTTACAAGCCCAGCTCGCTCAAATTGGGATCACTTTGAAGCAGCAACACCTCTCCGATCCCGCCTTCAGTAGCATGTTCTTCGGCAGCGGCGCCGCGGCCAGCCGCCCAAACCTGATGTTCCAGACCTGGTGGCCCGACTACAACGACCCCTATGATATGACCTCGAACTTAATCTACTCCAAGGCCGTGGGCGCCGCAGGGGCTAACGGCGGCTACTATGCGAACAAGACGGTCGACTCCTTACTCGACGCGATGAAAACCGCCGACCGCGGCACTCTGACTCGCGATGGGAAGCAATTGCAGAACATCACGACGCAGCAGGATCCGGCGGCCATCTGGGTGGCTGAGCCGGCGCAGGTTGTGGTGCTGGGCAAGCGAGTGAAGGGATACGTCTCGAATCCAATCGAGCTACACACGTTCGGCTTCTACAGCCTACATATGTAGCCGCAGGGCAATTGACGCACCAGGGACAGGATCGATTCCCACGCAATCAAAAGTGTAGGTTTGGTCAGGACGGCCAAGACGTAGTAGGTGCAGTGGAGGGTGGTGGTGTCCCATATTTGGCGGATGCCGCCTGTCGATGCCGTCGCTCACCCTCTACTGAAACATCATGATGCTCTGGGTCGAGTGCATCCGACCATAGACAAAGCGCAGGAACTCAGGGTGCCGGTCGCTCGGCACACGCTTCCAGGCTGCCGCCACGTTCGGCTCACCCTGCCAGTAGGACGTGATCAGGGCGCATCGCTGTGGTGCGGCTATAAAGCGTAGGCGATTGTCAACCCAACCCTCGCCTCCGGTCAGGGCCTGGCCGCGCATCCAGTCCG
>JAQBPC010000646.1 GCA_028287725.1 Chloroflexota bacterium
GATCGCCGAGAGCGGCGCGCGAAAGTGTGGCGATATGCGCCTGATCGCGCGGGAGACGGCGCTGGAGAGAGGCGATTTAGTCGCCCGAGCCCGAACAGTGGCGGCCAGAGTATGCGAGCGAAGCGCCGAGCTGCGCGCACGGGGCACGCAAGGTGCGGCATGGCTTGAGCCTCGCTACGCAATGTCCACCTTCGGCATGAGTCCGGTGCAAATCTGGCAACTAGGGCTGGACGAAATCGTACGCCTGGCCCAAATGGTCGAGCGCGTCGCTCCGTCGGTCGAACCGTGGGCGCTGGCCTTTCGCCAGCCGGTGGAGTGGGACATCGACGGGGGGTTCCACGGCGTGATTGCCCTGCTGGAACAGACCGAGGGCATGCTTGAACAGGCTGCCGGCAACTGGGAGATCGACCTTGGCGAGCCGATTGAAGATCCCTACGCCTTTGCACTGAGTAGTCCCTTCCACCTGGTGGCAGGCTCCTATCTGGCGGCACTTGGCCGAGCGACCTCTGCTGCACTGCTGTGCCGTGCCTTTGCCGTTGAAGTCGCATGATCACCCGCATCCGCTGCGGCACACTCTTCGACGGCACCGGCAGCCAGGCGCGGGAACAAATGGACGTATTGGTCGAGGATGGCACGATCCTTGACGTGCGTGACGCAGACACGAGCGAGGCCGGCGTTGATGGGATCGATCTTGGGCGCTTTTTTGTGCTGCCAGGCCTTATCGACGCACATACACACCTCTCGATTGTGCCGGCACAGGGTGATCAATTAAGCCAGTTGCGGCAGCCGGCAAGCCAACAAGCGCTCAGGGTACCCGGCAACATCCAGCGCGACCTCCTCGCGGGAACGACCACCCTGCGCATAATGGGCGAAGAGGACTGGCTGGATGTATTTGCCCGTCAGGCAATTGATGAAGGCAGCCTGGTTGGGCCGCGGCTAGTTATCGCCACGCGAGGACTGGCTGCAAGCAACGGCCATGGCCGCGGCAAGTCCGCCTTCGACGGCGTGGAGGAGCTCAGGAAAGCAGCGAGAGAGAACCTGGACCATGGCGCGGACTTTCTAAAGGTGTTTGCCACCGGAGGCGTCGCGAGTGGTACGGGGATCGGCAGCGCCATGTATACGTATGACGAGCTGCGGGTGGTGGTCGAGGAGGCCGAGCGGAAAGGAACATATGTCGCAGCCCATGCGCACGGCGGGCCAGGCCTGTCTCTGGCGGCCCGTGCAGGTGTGCGCACGATCGAGCATGCCTCGCTTGCCACGGAATCCGACCTCGAGCTGTTGTTGGCGCACGACTGCTGGCTCATCGTAACGCTGAGTATTCTGTTTCATCCCGACGGCATAGAGCGAGGTGACGGGGCGCGTCCGGACATTCTGCGCGGACTGCAAGAAGCGCGGGGACATGTGCACGAGAGCGTGCGCCGGATCTTTGCATCGGGTCTACGCATTGCGCTGGGGACCGACAGCATGCACGGTTGCATGGCCTACGAGATTGGACTTGCTGTTGAGCTCGGCCTGCCGCCGGCAGACGCGTTACGGGCGGCAACGGGCTGGGCCGCGGAAGCGCTGTGCATCGCGGATCGTACCGGCACGATTGAAGCCGGAAAAGCGGCGGACATCATCGCGGTCGACGGGAACCCACTGGTCGACCCCTGTGCACTTGAACGCGTCGTCTTCGTTATGAAGGGAGGCCGGCAATATGGCAGCAGCACCGGTTGAGCTGGCAATTCGCGGCGGCACGATTGTGACGCCCGACACGTTTGCTCCCGCGGACATCGGCATTCGCGATGGCCGGATTGTGCAGATTGGCGGCACAATCGCCGCCGAAAGAGAGATTGACGCCAGGGGCCGCTATGTCCTGCCGGGCGGCATCGACATGCACGTGCACCTGACGCCAGTTGAAGTAGCGGACGGCACAGTCAAATGGATGGATGATTTTGCAAGCGGATCACGTGCCGCCGCTGCGGGCGGCATTACCACGCTCGGCAACATCACCTTCCCGCGTCCAGGTGAGGGGCTGCAGGCCACGATCGACAATGCCGCGATAGACGCGGCCAGGAGCAGCATAGTGGACTTCGTGCTACACCCCGTGCTGCTCGATCCCTCACCGGAGAGGCTGGCCGAGATACCCCTGCTGGCCGCGCAGGGGCACACCAGTCTGAAGATATTCATGATTCTCGGTGAGTTCGATGCGCGGGCCATCGAGTATCTGGAGGCGATGAGCTTGGCGGGCCAGAACGGGCTGCTGACCTTGATCCACTGCGAGGACGCCTGCATCATCAGTGTGCTCACGCAGCGCTTGCTGGCTGCTGGACGCGGCGACCTCCGTCATTACCCAGACAGCAGGCCGATCTACTCCGAGTCGGTTGCCGTAGCCCGTGCGGCGGCCCTGTGTGAGGCGGCGCGGGCTCCGATCTATATTGTCCATCTATCGAGTCGCGAAGCGCTGAGGGAAGCGTCACGGGCGCGAGCACGCGGTCTTCCCGTCTATGTTGAGACGCGACCGCTCTACCTCTACTTCACAGCGGAGAAGTTCGAAGGACCCGACGCGGGACTCTATATCGGTAACCCACCTTTGCGGAGCGCCGACGACGTGGACGCGCTGTGGGCCGGGCTGAGCACGGGGACGGTGCAGACCTGTTGCACCGACCACGCTCCCTGGTCCCGCGAGCAAAAGGTGGCGCCTGGCCTGACCATCGCCAGCGCCCCGCCCGGGGTAGCCGACCTGGAGACGTTGATGCCTATCATGTACTCCGAAGGGGTACGGAAAGGGCGACTGTCGCTGCAGCACTTTGTCGATGTCACGTCGACCAACGCCGCTAAGCTGTTTGGGCTATTTCCGCAAAAGGGGACGATAGCCGTGGGCAGTGACGCGGACCTTGCGATCTGGGATCCCAATCTGGCACGCACGGTCAAAGCTGCCGAGGGGCAGAGCCTGGCCGACTATAGCTTATATGAAGACTGGACGGTCACAGGCTGGCCAGTCACCACGATCAGTCGTGGCGATATCATCTACGATGCTGGGCGGATCACAGCGCAGGTTGGGCGTGGCCGGCTGGTGCGCCGCGGCCCCACGATGCAGTTGTAGGGACGTTCGGAATCTGCTCGGTCGCAATAAATTTGAGTGTGGAGTGCCCCTGGGCATATCATATGACCCGGCGCGATTTAAGCCCAAGTCAGCCAAATGGCGCTCGTGCAGGATCAAATGCAGGTGTACACGTCGAAGCCGCGTGCTGGGTAACTCGCTCGCACGGGCGCGCTGGAAATGGTGTAGAAGGGTAGGGGCGGCTTAATGGATCTGCGGCTTGACGGGAAGGTAGCGATCGTTACCGGCGCGGGACAAGGGATCGGCGCCGGCATCGCGCAGGCATACCTGGCAGCGGGTGCAAACGTCGTGGTGGCAGATATCGCGGGGCCGCAGAGAGCGAGTTGGGATGTCGCTGCCCTGGAGGGCCGAGAGCCACGCGGCATGTACATCAAGTCAGACGTCGCCGATGAAGCGCAGGTGCAAAACATGGTGGAACGCACGATGGCTGCGTTCGGGCAAATCGACATTCTCGTGAACAACGCGGGGGTGCTCAGCCAGGCGCCGGTGGTGGACCTCACCGTTGCAGAGTGGGACAGGATGATGTCCATTAATCTTCGCAGCGTCTTCCTGTGCTGCCATGAGGTCCTTCCACATATGCTAGCGCGCAAATCGGGCCGCATCATTAATATCGCCTCGCAGTTGGCATATCTGGGCGGCGCGGGTACTGCTCACTATAGCGCGAGCAAGGGCGGTGTCGTGAGCTTCACACGGTCACTCGCGCGGGAGGTGGCACGTGAAGGCATTCTTGTGAATGGCATCGCGCCGGGTCCTATCGAGACGTCGATGCAGGACAATACTCAGACCGAATGGCGGACCTGGAAGATGGGACTCTTACCGCTCGGCCGGTTTGGAGAGGTCGAGGAAGTGGCGCCTACAGCGGTCTTTCTGGCTTCCGATGCGGCAAGCTTCTACGTGGGACAAATACTGGGGCCGAATGGCGGGGATGTGATGCCGTAAAGGCATTCAGCCTGCAAGGTGCGCATCGTTTTGTGCGTGATGGCCAGGCAGGGTCGGCAGTCCGGCGGTCTGCCTGCGCCGTCCGGAGATGGCGCCAACGAGCTGCTTGTCGGAGGGTGCGACAGCGACCCATCGCCGTGCTTGGAAGTTCAGCGCAACCCCAACGCAGCAACTCGTCGTTAACGCGCCTACAGCAGCTCGGGCCACAGTGACAGCTGCACCGGTTGCGGCTCCATGGCCCGAAGGGCACGCTTGATACGCTGCAACGACGCCGGCGCCTCGGGCGGTTTCTTACCGTTCAGGAGAACGAAGGGGGCGGCGCGGGATGCCACCACGCCAAGAACCTTGAGGTCCTGGAGATCGCGCAGCGCGCCAAGGTGCCGAAGGTCCACAATGCGGCGCGCGCTGACCGGTCCGATACCCGGCACGCGTAAGAGATCCTCGTACGTTGCCGAATTGACTTCGACCGGGCGATCTTCGGGTAGCGCGATGGTGACGGCCAGCTTGGGATCGAGCGCTAGCGGCAGGCGACCGGCATGGTCGAACGCGGCGTCCAGCTCGTTGTCCGCATACTGGTAATGGGTCGCCAGCCAGTCCCACTGATAGAGTCGCGCCCGCCGCCGAGGATCCGGCGCGGCCGCCTCCGCGAGCGGCGTGCCGGCAGCGGGCGTAAATGACCCATAATGTACGCGCCGTACGTCGAATTCGCGGCGCAGCCAGCGGCTGCCGCCCGCGAGTGCACGGTCGCTCGCGCTGACGCCGCCTGGTGACGTGACGCCAACCAGCAGCTGTCCTGTAATGCCGGAACGAATCTCGCCCGCCAGATCAAGCTCGCGGAGCCTTTGCAGTGGGCGAAGAATGTCCTCCTGCCAGCGCTTCCCGGTCTGCAGCCCATCAAGGTATTCCGGGCCGGGCACTTCTATGTTGAGTGAGAGGCGATCCGCTAACCGAGCGGCCTCCTCGATCAACGAGGCGCCCGCACCGGGCAGCACCTTGAGATGCACGTAGCCATCAAACTCGTGCCGGGTGCGCAGGATCCTGACGGTGTCGAGCATGCGCTCCATGGAGCCATCAGGGCCACCGTCGGTGGCGGAGCTCAACATGAGTCCCGACACTCGCCCGCGTTGCCACTGGTTGGCGAAGGCGCCTGCTAGCTCGTCCGGCGAGAAGGCGGCACGGTTTGGATCGTTACTGCGCCGCAGCGGGCAGTATGCACAATCCTGCTCACAGTAGCTGCTCTGCAGCACACGTAATAGTGACCCCGACGCGTCGCCTACCGTATCGCCGACGCAGAGCGCGCCGCTGGGGCCCGGGCGCACAGTCACGCTCTGGCGCTGTCCCGCCACTTCGAATCGTGCAGCGCTGCCAAGCAGCGCAAGCTTTTCATTGGTATCCATAGGCGTATTGTCCACTGATCCGCTTCACGAATGCCAGCTTATGGCCCAATGAGCAACGTGGACATTCGGTGCTTGACAGCCGCGAGACGCCGCGTCTACGTTCCACTCAACAGAATCGGGTCAAAGAATCGGCGCCGCTTAGTGCAGCATGAATTGGAGAGCACTCCAGCCCATGACTTCTCGACAGCCTACCGTCGTCTTTTTCCCCGAGGGCGCGTTCGGGCCGACGAACAATCTTGTCGGTATGGCCCATGTTCTCAAGCAACGCGGCGTTCGCTGCATTTTCGTCGTCGAGGAGTCGTTCGCTGGCACACTCGTGGCGAAAGGCTTTGAGGAGAAGTTGATGCGTTTGAAGCCCAAGCCCGAGGTGGAGGAAGAGCCCGGGCAATTCTGGAA
>JAQBPC010000219.1 GCA_028287725.1 Chloroflexota bacterium
AAATACCCCGGCGAAGGCATGGTCTACGAGCGTGACAATCACTGACGCCACTAACGGAAATGCGAATGAGACGATGATGATCAAAGCGGTGACGCCCGTCCAGCCTTTTTCTGATTTCGTGAGCCTATCCGACCTGACTCCCCAGTCCATCCGCGATGTGCTGAACCTCGCGGCCTACCTCAAGCGGCGCGGTCGAAACAGTGAAACGCCATTGCGCGGTCGTAGCGTGGCGCTGCTCTTTGAGAAGCCCTCGCTTCGGACCCGCTCCACCTTTGAGATTGGCGTTCACCAACTCGGCGGCCATGCGGTGTACCTGGGCAAGGACGAGGTAAACCTTGGCGTGCGTGAGACCGTCGCGGACGTTGCCCGCAACCTCGAGCGTTGGGTCGACATGATCGTGGTTCGTACGTTCGCACATGCCCGCGTACTCGAGCTGGCATCGTACGCAAGTGTTCCTGTCATCAACGCGCTGTCCGACTTCGAGCATCCTTGCCAGGCTCTTGCCGACATGCTGACCCTCGAAGAGCATCTTGGGACGTTGGCCGGCTCGACGCTTGCCTATGTGGGAGACGGAAACAACGTCACCCACTCATTGCTGCAAGCGAGCTCGGCGCTCGGCATGCATATGCGGATAGCGACCCCTCATGGATACGAGCCTGATGCCGGAGTAGTCGCCCAAGCTTGCGAGCTTGCCGGACAGACCGGCGGATCGGTGTTCCTGTCGAACAGCCCCATCGAGGCTGTTCAGGGCGCTCATGCGGTGTATACCGACACCTGGACGAGCATGGGCAACGAGTCGGAGCATGTGAAACGACTGGCGGCGTTTGACGGTTTCCAGGTAAACGCCAATCTCATGGACCAGGCCATGCCACATGCACTGTTTATGCACTGCCTGCCGGCGCACCGGGGCGAGGAAGTGACCGACGCCGTAATCGACGGCCCTACCTCGGTGGTGTTCGACCAGGCGGAAAACCGGCTCCATACGCAAAAAGCCCTGATGTCCAGTTTGGTTCCTGCATTCTAATTACTTGAGCGCCAGGCGACTGAAGCGCCGGCGCATGTTGATATTTGCTAACGGGAGAGATCATGACCAAGGTCGTTCTGGCATACTCCGGCGGGCTCGATACCTCAGTCGCTGTTAAGTGGTTGAAGGAAAAGTACGGATGCGAGGTCGTCACCCTCACGGTTGATGTGGGTGCGGTCAAAGATCTCGACGTTATCCGGGCGCGGGCGCTGGCCACGGGCGCCGAGCAGGCGTTTGTGGTCGATGCGCGCGACACATTTATCTCCGAGTATGTCTGGCCCGCGCTGCAAGCTCATGCGCTGTATGAGGGCTCCTACCCGCTGGCCACCGCGCTGGCGCGACCCTTGATTGCCAGCTTGTTGGTGGATGTCGCACACCAGGTCGGCGCCAATGCAGTCGCACACGGCTGCACGGGCAAAGGCAACGACCAGGTGCGATTCGACGTAGCAACCACGGCCCTCGATCCATCGCTCGCGGTCATCGCACCCGTTCGCGAGTGGGGCATGAGCCGTGACCAGGAAATGGCCTATGCCGCGGAACATGGAATCCAGGTTCCGACCACCAAGCAAAGCCCCTATAGTGTCGATGAGAATCTCTGGGGACGCAGCGTCGAGGCAGGCATTCTCGAGGATCCCTGGGTAGAGCCGCCGGCCGACGCCTACCAGTGGACTACCGCCCCTGAGCATGCGCCGCAGTCTCCGCAGCATCTTGAAATTGGTTTCGAGTCTGGAGTTCCAGTCAGTCTTGACGGAGAACCGCTCGGTGGCGCCGCCCTTGTCGAGGCGTTGAACAAGATCGGTGGCACGTACGGCATTGGACGTATCGACCGGGTGGAAAGCCGGCTCGTCGGCATCAAGTCCCGCGAGATCTATGAGGCCCCCGCAGCCGTGCTGTTGCACGCCGCTCACAGCGCGCTCGAGGATCTGGCGATTGGTCGTGACGTCGCGAAGTTCAAGTCGATGGTGTCATCGGAGTACGCCGACCTCATTTACAATGGCGCGTGGTTTTCGCCGCTTCGTTATCACCTTCAAGCATTTGTTGCCAGCACGCAAAAGTTCGTTACCGGCACGATTCGCCTGAAGCTCACAGCTGGAACGATTCAGATATCCGGTCGCCAATCGCCGTACTCCTTGTACAACCCTGGACTGGCCACGTACGGCGACGATGATACGTTTAGCCATGATGCCGCGATCGGGTTCATCAAGCTCTGGGGCTTGCCGATTCGCACCGCCGCCACGGTTCAGGGCATTCCGCATGTGCATCATGCCGACGGCCTGAGGTCCGGGGACACGGCCCCCGTAACCTCAGCCGCCGAGTAGCCTGTTTTGCGGAAATCGCGAGATCAGATGGAGACAGAACGTGAGCACATTAGCCGTGAGTGAACCTACAGTTATCGAACCTGCCAATCCAGACGCCAACAGCCAGGCCGCCAAACAGTGGGGCGGCCGGTTTGCGGCGCCTACCGACCCGCTCGTCGAGCGCTTTACAGGCTCGGTTGCGGTCGATGGCCGTCTGATCCTGCACGATATCGCCGGCAGCATTGCCCATGCGCGCATGCTCGGCCGCCAGGAGATTATCCCGGCTAACGAGGCATCCGCCATCGAAGCTGGGTTGCTGGCCGTGCAAGCGGAGTACACCGCGGGAACCTTGCTGCTCGATACCGATCTTGAGGATGTGCACACTGTCGTCGAAGTAGCGCTGCGCCGGCACGTCGGCGACTTGGCAGGGAAGCTGCACACGGCCCGGAGCCGGAACGACCAGGTCGCGGTCGACCTTCGCCTCTTTACGCGCCAGGCGTGCGTGGAGGCGCTGCATGCCCTCGCCAATCTGCAAGAGGCGTTTCTGGAGCAAGGCCGCGCCTGCTTTGGGCTGATCATGCCGGGGTACACACATCTGCAGCGCGCTCAGCCCGTCCTTGTCTCGCACCACCTGCTCGCGTACATTGAGATGCTGCAGCGCGACGTGCAGCGTTTTGCCGGGTGCTTCATGCGTGCCGATGTCCTGCCGCTTGGCTCTGGGGCGCTGGCCGGCGTGCCGTATCCTGTCGATCGCGATTGGCTGGCTGAAGAGCTTGGCATGGCGGCAGTTGCGCAGAACAGCATCGATGCCGTCGCGGATCGCGATTTCG
>JAQBPC010000713.1 GCA_028287725.1 Chloroflexota bacterium
GGCCCACTGCGGCGCGGCCGCACTGGTGCCGGCAACCGGATGCCACTGTCCGCGGAAGTAAATCAGCGCGGCGCTTTGGCCCGAAGCGTTGAACGCGACGTCGGGCAGGCCACGGTTGCCGCCTAACAGATGCTGCACCGTCGCTGGTAAAGGTTTCTGGTAGGCCGGCTCGGGGAAGAGCTTTTTCAGCGAAAGATCGATGCCGCCAGCGCCATCGTCGCCACTCCCCGCCACCACCGTTACACCGCGGCGCGCGGCATCTGCGTAGAGCTGGTGGAATTGGGCTACCACCTGGCGGCCGGAGGCATCGAGCAGCGTCTCTTCCGTCGCTCCCCAACTTTGCGAGATTACGTCCGCCAGGTGGTGCTGCAAGACATACTGTTCGAGCTTGAGGAACTGAGGCAATCCCTGCACGCCCTCGGTCTCGTCGACCGGGCTCTCCAGCACGACGATGCGTGCGTCGGGCGCCATGGCATGCGCCCACTCCACGTCCAGCGTCGTCTCGGCGGCCCAGCCGGAATTCTTCGGCTGGTTCTTGCCAAGAGGAGCAAGTACGGTGAGTTGGGGATCGGGAAGGCCAAAGGCACGATCGAAGTGTTGCAGGTCGCTCTGGAGCGTCGCCGAGCCAAAGGAGTCGATAATGGCGATCGTACGACCCTGGCCGCGAATGCCGTGTCGAAGCAACGCATCGACGCCGTAGTAGGTCTGCACTAGAGCGGGTGTCACGCAAGGCTGATGGAAACGCTGTATGCATTGGGAAATGGTGGGTGGTGGCGGGCTGCCTGCCGCCGTAGCCGACCGGGCAGGCGCGCAGTAGCTCACCAGCGCCAGCAATACAACAAACTCTAGTATCAATCGCGGACGAAGTACCGAGGTCGTCAAGGTATTCCCTTCAATTCATTCTGTACCAGCGCCGGGAGCCTCGACGGCCGGTTGGTCCGATCCCTGACGGGCTGTTAGCTGATCGTTGGCGTGCGCTATCTAATCCTACTCGACCGGCTCACTCTGGTTCGATCCGGTGCGGTTCGTCGTTACTGGACATGCCTGCAACATCTGAGGAGAACCGTCAGGAGCCTGACAGTGCCTCCGGGTTTTCTCGCACGCCAACGATCTGCAGCCACGGCGGGTCGGGGAATGGATTCCGCTCGATCAGCATCCCCAGCTTCCGCATGACGCCAATTGAGGCAGCATTGTCGTAGTGGGTTGTGGCGACGACTCGAAGCACCCTGAGCCTCGAAAAGGCGTAATCTATCAGCGCCCGTGCCGCTTCAGTGGCAAAACCGCGATTTTGGTAGGCGGGGGACATGGCCCAGTACAAGCCGAACTCCGTGGTGAAGAGGCGCTGTGCTGGTCCGGCCAGCGCCGGAGCCAGCGCCGCGAGCTGTCCAAACGCGTCGAGGCATGGCACATAGCCGATGACGCCGATCAGCTCGTTCACATCCTTCTGCACGATCGCCCGCTCTCCGTAAGGCGGTTGATTGAGCCGCGCCAGCTCGTCATAGCCCATCGTGGTCCAGTTCAGCCAGCGTTCCCGCTGCTCGCGTGACATTGCTCCCTCGGTGCCGACGTCGGCGTCGGCAAGCTCCACGTCGAGCACACGATGCACGTCGTCAAGATCGTCGAGCCTAAAAGGGCGGATCCGCAGGCGCTCCGTATCCATGGTGGGCATACGCATTGTCATCTCGCTTTCGCTTGGGCCCCGCACAGTGCAAGTGTGTCAGGAGATCGATCGTACCCACACGGCGGGTGAAGGGGAAGCGATACGGCGCAATCCACTGTATTTCCGCGAGCAGCTGAGCGAAACGCCCGCCCACCTGCTCAATAACTCACGTGCGGGGAACCGTGACGCTGCGCGAAGCCTGGAGGGGCGTGGGGTCAACTGCAGGGGCGGCTCTTGGCGGCACGCGGGAGAGTCGGACGGCAACGCCCAGCGCACAGACGAGCAGCAGTGCGATCAGAGCGGCCACTCCCGGCCATGCCGAGCGCGACCACAGCAGACCACCGCCGTAACCGCACACGCTGGAGCCCAGGTAGTAGAACAGCAGGTACAGCGACGCAGCCTGTGCGCGATCGACCCTGGCGCGTATTCCCACCCAGCTGCTGGCGATAGAGTGGCTGCCAAAGAAGCCGAAAGTAAACACCATGACGCCCGCAATGATCACGGCGAGATCCGGCGACATGGTAAGGCATAGTCCGGCGAGCATCAGCAGCACCCCGGCAACAAGCACGGGCCGGCGGCCAAGCCGGCCCGACAATCCTCCCATCCAAGATGAGCTGAATGTACCAACAAGGTATACGAGGAAGATCCAGCCAACGGCAGACTGGCTCAACCCATACGGCGCACCGGTCAAGCGGTAGCCGAGGTAATTGTAGAGGGTGACGAAACTTCCCATCACCAGAGCGGCTATGGCATAGAGGCACAACAACCCAGGATCGGTCAGATGGCGTCCGAGTGACGCCGCCAACTGCCGAGGAACGAATGGACGTGCCCGGAAATTCCTGGAGGGCGGGAGCAAGCGCCAGAAGACGCCGGTGGCAAACAAGCCGATGACGCCGATTGCGATCAGCGCGGCACGCCACGAGACGACGTCGCTGATCATGCCGGTAAGCAATCGCCCGAGCAGCCCGCCAACGGAGTTTCCGCTGATATAGAGTCCCATCGCCACTCCAAGCGAATCGCGCTGAACCTCTTCGCCGAGGTACGCCATGGCCACCGCTGGGAGGCCGGCGAGCGCAACGCCCAGCAGGGCACGGAGCACCAGGAGAACGGTAAAGTTCGGGCTAAGCGCGGTGAGAATAAGCAGGAGCGCT
>JAQBPC010000001.1 GCA_028287725.1 Chloroflexota bacterium
CCGGTATGGGCATCGGCAATTATCTTGATCTGACCGTCGGGTTCCCCGAGCGCCCTCGCCTTGCCGTTGGGCCGGAACGGGAAGCTGCCAACGTGCACCTCTCCTTGTGCCCGAGCTTGTTCCTCGCTCAGTCCGATGCTGGCGACCTGTGGAGAGCTATAGGTGCATCGCGGCATCGAGTTCATGTCCAGACGGATCGTCGGATGACCGGCGATCACCTCAGCGGCAACCTCACCCATGGCGGACGCGACGTGCGCGAGATTCAGCTTTCCGGTAACGTCGCCGATGGCATACACGCCGGCTACGTTGGTTTCCATGCGGTCGTTAACCTTGATGAAACCTCGCTCCACCTCGATGCCGAGCGCCTCGAGTCCCAGGTTCTCGGTGTTCGCCTGGAATCCCACTCCGTAGAGAACCCGGTCCGCTTCGATCACTTGAGGCCCGCCCGTCGAGGCCTCCGACGCCGGCACCACGTGGATTTTGGCGACATCGTTCTGCACTTCGACATGATCGACCTTGGTGCTGGTGAGGATCTTGATGCCGCGCTTGCCGAACGCTCGGGCAAGTGTCTCGCTCATGTCCTTATCTTCAAGAGGAATCAGACGAGGCAGCATTTCCACGATGGTCACCTCGCAGCCGTAGGCACTGAAGGCGGTGGCAAACTCAACGCCAATCGGTCCTGCGCCGAGAATGACGACCCGCTTTGGCAGGTTCTCGACGGACCACACCTCTTTGCTGCTTACAACAACCTTGCCGTCAATCTCCACGCCGCGAATTGCACGTACGCGCGAGCCGGTAGCAATAATCGTGTTCTTAGTCTGAAGGCTGGTCTCCTTACCCTGAGCGTCCTTGACCACCACGGTATTTGGGCCATTGAGACGGCCGTCGCCCATATGGACATCTATCGAATTCTTGCGCATCAAGAAGCCGACGCCCTTGACCTGCTTATCGACGATGCTCCTGCAGCGCTGCAGGGCAGCGCCGTAATCCGCGGAGACGTCGCCTACTGTAATACCGAAGTCCTTGGCATGGTTAATCAAGGTGAGGACTTCGGCATTGCGCAGTAGCGATTTGCTGGGAATGCAGCCCCAGTTGAGGCAGATGCCACCGAGGGACTCGCGCTCCACCACCGCAGCGCGCAAGCCAAGTTGCGAGGCGCGAATCGCGGCGACATAGCCGCCGGGTCCGCTGCCGATTACCACAACGTCGTACGCGGTTTCAGAATTCATTACTGTAAACCTCCAAGGTGATCATGCAGGATACCCCAGGGCTACTGCAAGGGACCGCTCACAATGCTACATCTAGCGCAGGCACACAGCTAGCTGACGGTAAGGCATGCCGATGCGCTTGCTTGGTGAGCCCGGCTTGCAGGACACGAATATTCGCGACGAAGTCCAACTTTTATGCGGCGCTATGCGGATTGGGTGAAGACTAGAAGGGTGTCTCCGCGCTTCGCCACGATGGTGTTGTCGTCGACAAATGCAGCGGCTTCAAACCCGGCGCTATCGTCGATCGTGCCGAGATAGGCGAAACCACCGTTGCGGCGCACGCAAATGGAGAGCCCGTCCTCGCTCGTCACGAGGAGTGCTTCGCCATCAGGCGACCAACCCACGTCAGTCGGCTCTTCCAGCATGGCCATGTCATCAATTTCGCGCATCGCGTGTGATGCCACGTCGTAGACCCAGCCGCCCTCGGGCTCGATACCTGCCGCGTGCGTGCCGTCAGGGGAGAAGGCGACGACTGCGTGATCTCCGGTATCGTAGAAGCCATCGATGAAGATGCGCTCATTATTCGGTAAAAGGACCCAATAGCCATCCTCAGTTACCAGGATGACCCGGGAGCCATCTGGGCTCGGGCTGAACGTTTGATAATTGCTGTTCAGCATGACGCTCTGCCAGGTTGGCTGAGGTCGCTCGCCGGGCATTGCCGACAGCGGCCAGATTTCGACCAGGGTGTTGTCCACACCAGCCGGCTTGCTGGCAACCGCGAGCGCGCCGTTTGCCGCGAACTGCACATCATAGACGACTTGCGCGTAGGCCGGCGGTGGCATCTCAAGGCGGGCGCGCCAGAGGGGCTTCAGTGGGCCGAGGGCCCAGGCGGCCACCGTGCCGTCATCGTCGGCTGCTACAAGGAGGGTGCCGTCCGCGCTAACCGCGAGTGAAGTGACGCCGAGCATCTCTACGGTGGCGACCATGCTGCCGCCAAGGGTCTCGCGAACCTCGATGGTATTGGCATCCGCGGCTGCCAGATAGCGACCACCTGGGGAAAACGCGCCAAAGCTTTGTACGACGGCAAGATCGGTCTCTTGCGTTCGCTCCCAGTTCTCTAGGCTATAGGCCACGGCAGCGGCTCCTTCAATACACGGCGTCTGTTGGCGGGGCAACCCCGGCGGCGAGGTCCGGTCGCCACTATCGGCCTCCTTGGGCCAGTGTATGTGCCGACGGGCATCTGGCGCAAGCAGGGGCATTAGGAGTCGATGGGGGACCCAGTCCTGGGCAAAATTATGCTAACTCCATCGTCGCTGCAAGCTCAGCTCACAGGTCTGGCAGTACCAGTCCTCGCCCATCCGCATGCCGCTCGATCGGCGGACCTGGCAGAGACCGCCGCACAGCGGGCACGTGCACAGATAGTGCTCCTGCTGGGCACCTTCGCCGCGCTTCCCACCAATGCGGTATGGTTCAATGGCGCCGAAATCTACCATGACACGGACGAGGCGGGATCGACGGCATCGACGGCATCCAATGGTCAGGTCTTGAGCGCCTTCGGGCTTACCATCGTCATTTAGCGCGGGAAGCGGCAAGGGGTCGTCACGATCGAAGCGATTTAGCTCGTCGGGCGAGTACACATGCTTGCAACCGGGGCAAAAGATATACGGCACGAACAACCCCGCCCATTGCTGTTGCAACTCGCGATCCGGCTGCCGTTCAATACGAACGACCTCTTCGTCTTCTGTTTGCCGCTTCTTATTTCGTCGCTTGGCCACGTGATCCTCTTCCAACCCAGTCTTGCTAATTGAGTGCGGATGCGTTGGTATGCTTCCGGGTGGCCAATTTACTTGGCGCTCCTTCTCAGCATACCAGGACGGGATCTACCCGCCAGTGCAGCTAAGGTGGTGTATCCTAAGCAAAGATCTTTAACTAACATGCGAGGCAGCGCCTAGTCGCGCGTTCTCCACGAGTCGAGCCGCGTGATACATGTGCAAAGGCGTTACCGCAGCGCATTTTCCGTATCCCACAATTTCTATTGTGATGGTAGATCTACAACCGGTTACATCTGCAAGGGCTTACTGTAGTGAAAGTCCATGGAGGACGAATACGTGAGTACAGTCCCACCCGCTTCGCCGCTCGAATTGCGCACCTTGGGGACCACCGGTCTGCTCGTCCACCCGTTGTGCATCGGCTGCGCTGAGGTCGGGAGCATGCCCGAATCCTTTGTCTACACCGTAGGCGAGGATCAAGCTCTCGAAACTATTCGCGCGATTTTCAACAATTCGATCAATTTCCTTGATACGGCCGCCTCGTATGGTGACGGCGAAAGCGAGCGACGCATCGGTAAGGTCTTGCAGGAGCTCGGGGGTGTGCCGGACGGCTTCGTCATTGCGTCAAAGGCAGACCGCGATATGCAGTCCGGCGACTTCAGCGGAGACCAGATGCGGCGGAGTGTTGAGCGCAGCTTACAGTTGCTTGGTCTCGACCGTATCGAACTACTCTATCTCCACGATCCCGAGCATTCGACGTTTGAACAGATAATGGCGCCAGGGGGTGCCGTGGACGTACTGCAGCGATGCAAAGAAGAGGGGCTAATCGGGCACCTTGGCGTCGCCGGCGGCCCCATCCCCCTGATGGTTCAGTATGTAAATACCGGTGTCTTCGAAGCGGCAATCTCACACAATCGCTATACGCTGCTCAATATTACAGCCAGCCCATTGTGGGACGCCTGTATGCAGCGCGGCGTCGCTGCCGTCAACGCGGCTCCATATGGGAGCGGGATCCTCGCCAAGGGGACGAGT
>JAQBPC010000057.1 GCA_028287725.1 Chloroflexota bacterium
CTGGCACGGAGTATCGGCGCACCATTTGCGCGCGCCGCGCGTGCATCGTTGCCGATTGCATACAGCGTGACCATAAAGGGCGTGCGTCGCAAAAGTTGCCAGAGCAGGATCAATAGTACGAGGATGACCAGGCTGTTCGGCAGCTGGCCGAGCGACGGTATGGTACCCGACAGCAGCGTGGTGTAATTCGGCGGGATCTGCCCACCAGGCGTGGGCAGAATTTCGATCGCGAGGCCCTGGAAAATAGCCAGCGTTGCCAGGGTCACCACGATTGGTTGCAGCCGCCCGTACGCGACCAGCAGCCCGTTGATTAATCCGGCGCCGGTGCCGATGAGCAAGACCAGCAACGACACACCTACGATCGATGCGGTGCTTGTGCCCATATATCTGGCGGCAAATGCGTTGGTGAGATCGATGATTCCCCCGATGGAAAGGTCGATGCCGCCCGTCAACACCACCAATGTCTGCCCAATTGCCGCGAGGCCGGTGGTGAGCGTGTTGTTAGCGGTCGTAGTTAACTCGAAGTTCCCGGGCGCATGACCCTGGCGGCGAGTGAAGAACACGTAATAAAGCACGATCATCACGATCAGCAGACCGAGGCTGAGCAACAGGGGCACGTTCTGCGCCGCGTAATAGCGGAGTCTGGTCCCTAGGGAGATTCGGCCACGTCGATTTTCGACTGTAGGGGCGCTCATGCCGGCACGCCTACCGCTGGATCGACCACGAGCTGCTGCCGGCCCGGCACGCGGATTGACGCGGCGACGATCGCTTCAGGCGTAATCGCCTTACCTTCCAACTCCGAGACAAAGCGGCCCTCACGCATGATAATCACGCGATGGCAAATATGGGCCAGCTCCTCAGTATCGGTCGAATAGAAGAGCAAGCAGCGTCCGTCTTCCGCCAGACGCAACATGAGCTCGTAGATATCATGCTTGGTCGCCACATCCACCCCACGCGTAACGTCGTACAGCAGCAGTGTCGTCGCCCCCGACAGCAGACAGCGGCCCAGCAGCACTTTCTGCTGATTCCCGCCACTTAGCGCGCCTACCGGCTGATCGATGCTCACTGCCCGCACGGCCAGCTGGTCGATGATCCGCCGATTCAGGGCCTCTTCAGCACGCCGGTTAAGTATCCCGGCACGCGAGATGCGGTCAAGAATCGGCAGAGTTAGGTTGGCGCGAATTGACAGCGGCAGCAGTAAACCCTCCGTCTTGCGGTCCTCGGGTACGAGGGCGAGGCCCGCGCGAATGGCGTCGCGAGGAGAGCGAAATCGAACGGGGCGTTCCCGAATCGTAATCGTGCCCGACTTGACGCGGCTGGCGCCAAACAGGGTAAGAAAGAGATCGCGCTGACCTTGACCTGCCAGGCCGCCGACACCGAGGATTTCGCCGGCATAGGCGGAGAGTGTGGCGCCCTTTAGACTACGCCCGGTCAAGTCTCGCGCCCCCAGCACCTCAACGCGTTTCTGCACGGGCGCCGGCTCCGGATACTGCATGTCCAATTTGCGCCCGGTCATCAACTCGACGGCTGCTTCTTCGCTTAGTGAGGCTGCCGGAAATATGCCCACGCTCTCGCCGTTACGGAAGACGGTAATCCGGTCGGCGATGTCTTTGATCTCGTTCCAACGGTGGGAGGTAAAGACGATACACACGCCTTGCTGGCGAAGGCCGCGTATCAGTCCAAACAACCACTTGACCTCATTCTCCGCCAGCGCAGAGGTAGGCTCATCCAGGAACAGGATCGCGGGATTGCGGGACACGGTTTTGACGATCTCCACCACTTGGCGCTGGCCGAGCGCGAGATTGGCAACCAGCTCGAGCGGGTTCAGTCCGGTAACGCCATACCGATCGAGCAGGAGCTGCGCCGCGTCGGGCAGCGCGGCGCGCCTGATGAGCCCGGCGGAGCGCGGCTCGCGACCCAACAACAGGTTCTCGGCAACGGTCATGAACGGCAGTAAGGTCAGTTCTTGGAATACCGTGCCAACACCGAGGCGCAGGGCGGCCTGCGGGTTATTCAGCACCACATCACGCCCTTCAATGCGAATGCGGCCCTCATCCGGCGGGTAAAGCCCGCTGAGAATTTTGATCATGGTGCTTTTGCCGGCGCCGTTCTCTCCCACCAGCGCATGGACCTCGCCGCGTTCGGCGCTGAACGACGCGTTGCGCAGCGCTTGCACACCACCGAACGCCTTGGAAATCGCCGTACCCTCGATACCCGGCACGCTGTACTCTCCCCTCCTGGGCGCTGATTGCGCGTTGACAGGAGCCGCGATCGTACGTTATCGCGGCTCCTGTCTCCGTGCAGTCCCGCCAGCCTGGTAGCTGTTACTTCGGCAAGTGGATGGCAATGCTTCCCGGGCAGGGCGTGCCCTTGGTTGCGGCGGTCACACAGATCACGACCGTAGCTTTGGGTCCGCTATCCGTGAAATCGTCGAAGAAGCTGTCCGGGAGGTTTTTGAACGCGGTCACACCCTCCTTCACGGTGTCAGTAGTCACGAAGGGGAAGGGGACGTTGACATTGCCCTTGGGGCGCTTACCCTGGAGCACCTCTACTGCAAGCTGCAACGAAACGAGGCTCACAAATGGCGGCTGGCCAATCGAGATAGCCTTGAACCCCTGGCTCTTATATTTCAGCATGTCCTCGCGGAAGCCGTTCTCGGCTTCGCCAGCCACCGGCACGAGCGGGCGGTGCGCGGCGAGCAAGGAACGGATCACGCCATCGGTCCCACCCTGAACCCACAAGCCATCGACCTTACCGAGGGAAGGCAGGGCAGAAGCCGTATTGCGCTGGGCGACGTCCGAGGCCCACATGCCCGCGAATCGGGAGATGACCTTGATGCCTGGATGCGCGCTGAAAACGGACATTGCGCCTGTGTTGCGCTGCGTGTCCGCGGGAGCGCCGGGCACGCCGGTCACCATGACTACGTTGCCCTTACCGCCCATGGCATTCACCAGGAAGGTTGCCCCTTGCTTACCAAAGGCAACTTCATCCGTATTGATCTGGAGGGCGCAGGGCGCGGTGACCTGATTGTCGAATGAGACAACCAGTATGCCCGCGCTGCATGCCTGTGCAATGACGCCGTTGAGCCCGGTGGTCGAGGCGGCGTCGATCAGGATCGCATCGACATGCGACGAGATCAGATTATCGATCTGCTGTGTCTGCTTGGCGACGTCGTTGCCTGAGTTGTATGCGGTGCACTTCACCACCGCCTTGAGCGGCGGCATGGCGCACGCGCCCCTGAACTCACTCTCCATCTCGACACGCCACGTGTTGCCGATATAGGAGTTGGCAAGCGCGATACTGTATGGAGCGCTATGAGTCAGGGCGCGAAGCGTATGAGACTGGGCAAGCGCCGTGTGACGCGCCAAAGGCTGGAGGAGGGACAAGAGCATAAGCGCGGCTATGCCAAACATAGCCAAGGGACGCATTATTTTTGCGTGCATGGGGCCATCCCATCTCGTTCATAAATGGTTAACTCAGCTACTGCGATGAGGAACCGATTCGTAGTACTGATGGCCGACAGCGCCTGTCTCAAATCAACAGGGGTTTCCCTATTTGCCTCTCACCTCCTTTCGTGGACACTCGGAAGTTGGGTAATGAGAAGAGATCACCATAGTACTCCGTGAAGCGTTATTGCTCCGTGGATCTCGATGTCTGACGATGGACGTCTTGCCGCGCAAACACTTCCGGCCGGAGCGCCGTGCCGAGACCAGGCTCGGTCAGAGGATAGATGTAGCCATCTTTTACTTCAGGCACGTTTGTCACGAGCTCCTTGTACCAGCCCGTGTAATAGGCACGTACCGATTCCTGCACCAGCGCATTCGGCGCGTTAATCGAGAGATGCACGACGGCCGCGAATTCGACCGGCCCGCTGCAATCATGCGGAGCGATGGGCAATTGGTACGTTTCCGCCAGCGCGGCTATCCGGCGACCCTCGGAGATACCGCCCGCCCAGGCAGGATCGAAGATCACCACGCCTACTCCCCGGCGTTCCAGCAGATCACGAAACGACCAGCGCGTCCCCAGCGTCTCGCTGGCCGCAACCGGTACGCGCGTCGATCGCGCGAACTCTACCAGGGCGCCAAGGTCATCCATTCGAATTGGATCCTCAAACCAGGTCGGCGTGTATTCCTCCAGCGCCGCGGCAATCTTGCGCGCCGTAGGAAGATCCCA
>JAQBPC010000075.1 GCA_028287725.1 Chloroflexota bacterium
TGGAGCAGCAGGGATCGTTGCCCTGGCGGCGGCACTCGCGTTGATCTTTGCCTGGTGGCAAAATGGCTGGGGATCGTTCGGGAAGATACTCCGCGGTCTACAGACGCTGCGCTTTCAACGCGGCGCCATCCTGTCGCCCCCAGATCAGGCCGCACAGGCTGGTAAGCAGGCAGTTGCTTGAATTCCTGATCCCCGCTTGGCCTGAGCAGCGTCGCGCTCTTGCGGGACGCGGCGCCGCTCTCCATGCCGTGTGACCCTGGAGCGCGTTCAGGAACGTCCGTACGCGGCCGGCACATTCTCCTGGAGGTTCAGCGGCAGCCGATATGCCGGAACGAAGCGCGAATAAGGTTGGCCCGACTGTTGCTGCCTCCACCTTGCCGGCCCGTGCCGCTCACCACGGCGGGTCAGCGCGCGTGGTGAGCGGCACGGCGGGTCCGAGACACGCCTGAGCTGGTGTATGCTCTACCGCGGCGGCTAGTTGGCGCCGACGACCTTGAATTGTTGGTTGACGAAGATGTGGTGCGGCCAGTTGACGCCGATGTTGTGTGCCTCGTACTCGCCGTTGCTTAGCTTTACAACTCGGTCGATGACGCCCCCTGGGTAGGCGGCCAGCGCGGCTATTGTCGCCTTATTCGCTGCCGTTCCACTGACGATCGTCCCCGACCCCTGCGTGTAGTTCGCCGGGATCTGACCGACCTGCTTTGACGCGCTCGGTGCACCGCTCTTGAAGGGGATCACCCCCGCCGCCGTGGAAGTCGCGGATGCGCAGCCCCCAGCCGGTTGCACGGTGACCTGCGTGGCCGCGATGGTCTGTCCGTTGGTCGTCCCAAGTACGAGGACACATTCGCCTTTTGTAATGGCACTTGCGGATGTCGATTTGGTCCCATTCTGGTATTTCGTAGAGGACGCCTCGTTGACGGTCACCTTCACAGCCGCTGCGGTCGACATTGCGAAGCTCCCCTTGGACAGGCTGCTGACTGTGCCGGACGCTCCCCCCGCGGCCGGTCCAGACTGAGCATTGGATCCCTTGCTGCTGACGGTCACACTGGCAGCATGCCCGGCGGGTGCCAGGCCACTGCCGGCGGTGCCGGCCACACCCAGCAGGGCCAGACCGAGTGCGGTCTGTTTTAACGGCGCTTTGCGCATGAAAGTACTCCATTCATTCTGCATTTGCTATCGGCACATCGGTTTTGTGCTATGGTGAGGCGCTTCGTTTGCGCCATCGTATGCGCGATATGCACGCTTCTTTCGTTTGCCTCCGCACCTTTCCCTAACACTCCTAGCGCATCTTTCCACCATTACCCGGCTACTATCAGTTGATGAAGGTGACCTCGTGATGACACGGCAATGAGCTCGTCATGACAAGCCAATAGCGGGCGGCCGCCGCACGTGTCGCGCGATGTGAACTTGGCCAGAAAAGACGGGTGCATTCTGTGGGCCGTACTACTTCCCAGCGATCGTCACTCCGCCCCATTGGCGGCGATACGGCTGTTCACGGACCTGGTATGACGCTGCCGGAAGCACGCTTCCGTGTTGCTGCCGGCGCCACGGCCCTGTACGAGGCACAGTCACCTTAGCCTGCGCTAATGACGAGGGTCCCATCCGGACCCGGAGCCGCCCGGCCGTCGAGCAGGCTTTCTGCCACTATTCTCGACCTATGGCGTCATGCGAACGTGAACACAGGTGCGTGAGCGTAAACGCACGGGCGCTGCAGATGCCCCGGCGATGCGTCAGAGCGCCGAGCCTGCCCGTAGCCCTTCCTGCGTATTCCGGGTCAGTAAGCTGAGGGCACAGGGTAAGAATTGGCCGCCACTATAGCCCGTGAAGCGGGAACACGGTATGGCCCACCTCACGGATGGTCCGTTCCGTGGCAGCCATGGTGTGCTCAAGTTGTTCGTGCGGGACGGGCGGCTTTTCCGCGTCCAGGAATGTTTCAGCCATGGGCTGTGTGCTGTATCGGCGGCGGAGCTCGATGAATGACCTTGGCAGGTCGGACGGGAGCTCGGCGCCAACCATACCCGCGAATAAGAGCGTCCAGGCGCGCGGCACCACACTATAGAGGTCGTAGCCTCCACCTCCCGTGGCAACCCACCGACCGCCACATACATCATGGGCGAGCGCGTGGAAAGTCCGCGCCAAATATGGCCAGATATGCGTGCTGGTCGCCATGTGCGTGAGGGGGTCTAACCAGTGTGTGTCGCAGCCGCACTGGGTAACCAAGAGGTCGGGCTTAAACGCTCGCACAAGCGGCACAGCTATCTCGTCGACGGCACGCAGAAACGGCTCGTCAGATGTATAGGGCTCGAGCGGCACGTTCACGCTGTATCCATAGCCCGCGCCCTCACCAAGCTCCTTCACAAAGCCGGTGCCGGGAAACAGGTAGCGTCCGGACTCGTGGATGGAAATTGTCAGGACGTTGGGATCGTCATAAAACATCTCCTGAACGCCGTCGCCGTGGTGCGCATCTACGTCGACATACGCCACACGAGACCCGTAGCGTGCGCGCATCGCGGCTATTGCCACGGCTGGATCGTTGTAGACACAGAACCCGGCCGCACGGGAGCGATGTGCGTGGTGCAGGCCTCCAGCCAGGGCGAATGAATGTAGTGCGCGCCCGCTCATAACCGCCTCGGCCGCGACCACGCTGCCGCCGGCGACCAGGGCAGCAGCGTCGCCCATCCCCGCGAAGACCGGGTTATCACTCTGTGCAAAGCCGTGCTTCTTCGCCATATCAGCGAGCTCGTGCACCACGGACCCTGCCGCGCCCAGCGTATTCACGGCATCGACGTAGTCGGGGTCGTGCACGGCGGTAAGCTCTGCATAGGATGCGGGCCGCGGGCCTACCAGCGAGACATTCGGCGCGTCGAGCAGCCCGCACTCGCGTAGTAGCTCGAACGCCAGCTCGACACGAATGGGCTGCAGCGGGTGGAAGGAACCGAAGTCATAAACAGCCTGCTTATACTCATCACCGTATACCAGCGCGATAGCATCAGCCATCTTATTCTCCGCTGTCTCTGCATCGACCGCCGCCGCGCCCCGGATAGACAGGCACGCTTAGGTGAGAGTGTCCCAGCTTTGTCACTTCAATGGCCAGGTGTGCGCGCTTCCCTGGGAATTCAAGACGGGCCGTGGGCGATGCGGCTACCCTATGGCGTACGCTGCTTCCTGTCACTGTGTCGCCATCACCTCTTCGCGCCGCCAGGTTGAGGACCCCAGCCGGAGCAGCAGCGCGTCGATTGCAAAGACGATGAAGACGGCGACGTACAGCGCAGGCGATCCCCAGTCGCGCATTTGGAATGCCAGACCAAACAGCACTGCCATCACCGGCAGCATTGCCAGGTTCGTGGCCATTTGCGCAGCGCTGTAGGTGCGCACGCGGGAGGAGAACAGGCTGGCTACCGTCGCGCCAAGAACGGCCACGGCCGGCACCAGGGCAAGCATGGATATGGCCAGCGCCAGGGGGAGGAATTGGAGCATGTTGGCGCCTGCTGTGGCAATAGCGAGCGCCAAGTAGATCGCTTCCGCGATAGCGGCGTAGAGCAGGGCCGGCAAGACGGCGCCGAGCACCTTCCCGCCAAATATCGCCGCATTTGACGCAGGCGTGGCGAGCAGTGGGGCGAGATTGCCCTTCTCCTTCTCCCCGGCAAACACGCCCGAGGCAATACTCATGGAACTACTCGACGGTCCCAGTCCGACGACCAGAAAGTACACGGCAAGCAGCGCGCCAAATGCATGTTCTTTTTTCAGCGTCGTGGCATCCAGCGCTGCCGGGCGGATGAGCGCCATGACGATAGCCACGGGGAGCACAACGGCGAAGAAGATGCTGATCCAGAGCGTCGTTCGGTCGCGTAACGACTCCAGCGCCGCGCGCTTGGCAATCAACCAGATGGTGCGCATCGTGCCTGGCAGCGCAGACGTCTGCGCCCCAGTTGCCATGCTCTTCTCGACTATACTCATGGAAACCTCACCCTCCGGCAACTGTCGCCGCGTCCCGCGCCATACTTGCGCCGGCGCCAGTCTGCTCGTCCGAGGAGATAGTATCGACATACACATCCTCGAGTGAGCGCGTGAAGCAGGTGACGGCGATAATCTGGGCCCGTGACGCGACCAATCGCTCGACCACATACGGATTGACCACTGCCGGCCTGCTGGCCTTGTATTCGATCAGCGTAGTCGATACGTGCCGCGGTTCCCTAACCCCATCAAGCGCCTGAAGCACTCGCACGGCATCTGGGCAGGGCGCCGCGAGCTCAACTCTCACCGTTGTCTCGCCCGATCCACTCGCTCGCAGCGCTGCCGGTGCGTCACACGCTACAATCTTTCCCCGGCGTACGATGGCGACCTGGTCGGCCAACCGCTCGGCTTCGTCAAGATCGTGCGTGCAAAGAATGATGCTGCGGCTGGCATTCTTGAGCTCGAGGATCAGCTCACGGACCGCGCGTGCCGAGAGCGGATCGAGGCCGGAGGTCGGCTCGTCGAGGAATAGTGCCGCGGGTTCGTGCAGCAGCGCCCGCGCCAGCGCCACCTTTTGCTTCATGCCTTTCGAGAACCCAGCCATTCGGTCGCGCCGGTTTGCTTTGAGATTGAATAGCTCGAGCAGCTCGTCAATGCGATGTTGGCGGTACTCGCGTGGCATGCCGTAAATGCTGCCGAAGAAGTCGAGGTACTCGCCAAGCTTCATCTGTTCGTAGAGGCCCGGCGTATCGGTCACAAGTCCAACCCGGCCCCGCACAACCGCGGGCTCAAGCCGTATATCGATGCCGGCAACGACGGCATTACCGGCAGTTGGCGCGAGCAGCCCGGCCAGCATGCGCACGGTTGTCGTCTTTCCGGCACCATTCGGGCCGAGCAACGCGAGAATAGTACCGTCCGGCACGCGCAAGGAAATTCCATCCACGGCGGCAAGAGCGCCAAATCGACGCACCAGACCGCTGGCCTCGATCATTGTGGCGCTCGGGTCAGCCGTACGTGGCGGTCGCGCCTGGCGCCACAGTTCGCTCGCCGTAATTCGATTGGCCCGGTCAAGCAAGCATCGTGCCATCCGCGGGCGGCACAAATCCGCCGCGACATAGCCATGCTCTTCGGGTAGAGTCGTGTTTCGCGGATCGGCGAGTCTATGGGGATGGCTCCTGTTCTAAGGCGAGCGTTGCGCGGTGGTAATGGGCTAATGTCTCCGCGCGATCGCATCATAAGTGTAGCTGTTCATGGTTTTTACCCGCGGCGGATAATGCTGAGTACGGTCGTAAGAACATCTTTGCAAGATTAACGCGCCCGCCCTTAGTGGTCTATTTGCCCTCAATCTGTGTTCAACCCCTATATCTAGTGGAATTGCTCACCACGCTTCCGAATTTTGCGGTACTATAAACACGGTTCCGGTGCAGAGTCCTGACGCCGTGGTGGAAGGAGTCGCACTCTCCGCGCTCACAAATGGGGGTGGGCGCTATCCCGACGTGATCTTGATGTATTCGCTGGGAATGGAGAGGATTCATGGTATCTGGCTATGCTCCAATGCAGCAGGTTGTGGTAGCCGCTAGCGCGCCTCGCGCGGGCATACCTGCAGCTAGCCGAACTCAGCACACCTTGCTGGCTCTCGTTCGCGCCGTCCGTAACATTCGAGATGAGCATGATGTCCAGTGCCTGGCCTTTCTCGCGGGTGAGCTTGGGCTTTTGCGACAGACTCCGTTTTGCTTTAGCCGGGCGATCTCCCGCGACAGTTTTGCTCCTGAGTCGCTGATTCTACGTGACACGTATCGCATGATGCTGAATCGTAGGCTTATCGGCTGGGAAATTGGCCACCTTCGGGTCCTGGTGGAGAGCAGTCCCGATACACCGGAGCACGAATGGCTCCACGAGGGTATTTCGTGGTTGGCTGCATTGGTGCCGCAGGAACGCCATGTGCTGACCCAGGCGACGATTGACTTACATGACTCTGGGAGCAATTTGCTGTCCTCAGCCGCGGATTTGCCGTTCCGCAAGAGCGTGGCGCGCATCCTGGATGGCGCTGAAGGGGCGGCTGTGGCAGAGCGGCGTCTCAGCATGGTGCGCCGGCAGCTCGGTATCGTGTAGTCTCACCTTTCGCCGAAGCCCAATTGAGTCCTACCCCGAGCGTTCGTGACACGTGTTGTGCCGTTAGGGTAAGTGACAGTCGGTGCCGTCCTGAGCAGGTATACTTTCAATACCGCGGTGGGCGACCACATAAACGTGGATTGTAGTCTGTGGAGGCATACGGTCATGACGACTGAGCAGCTACTTGCCAGCGTGTCGTTGTTCAACAAGCTCGATAAACGTGACATCCGCTCGTTGGCTCGCCTGGTAAAGGAACAGCATTACAGCCCTGGGCAGCCGATCGTGCTGGAGGGGCAAACTGGCCTCGGGCTCTACATCATCTCAGACGGCACCGCGGAAGTAGTGCGCGGCAGTCGTGTGATTGCGCAGCTTGGGGTCGGCGACTTCTTCGGTGAGATTGCGCTGCTCGACGATCTTCCCCGCACCGCCGATGTACGTGCCGTCACCGAGACAACGTGCCTTACATTGGCGAAGTGGGAGTTTCTCGGCGAGCTAGAGGCACATCCGCAAATGGCGCTCCCGCTGCTTCCTATGCTTTCCCTGCGCATCCGCGAGGCTGATGCGCGTGCCGATCGTTTGCAAGAGGAGCTCGGTTAGGCCGCTTGATCTGGCACAATCTACATACCGCGATCCTGCAATGGTACTCGCAATCTGCACGTGATCTTCCGTGGCGCCATACTCGCGATCCGTACGCGATTCTCGTGTCCGAAGTGATGCTCCAGCAGACACAAGTGGATCGTGTGCTGCCAAAGTATCTGGCGTTTCTCGCACAATATCCAGATTTCCGGACATTGGCGGCAGCACCGACTTCCGAGGTTATTCGGACCTGGCAGGGCCTTGGGTACAATCGCCGTGCCGTCCGCTTGCAGCGAGTTGCCCAGGCTGTAGTGCAGCGCTACGATGGGGCTCTGCCGGATTCGATGCCGGCGTTGCTCGAGCTTGAAGGTATTGGCCGCTATACTGCCGCTGCCGTAGCGTGCTTCGCCTTCGGACGTGCCGAGCCGGTGCTCGATACGAACGTGCGCCGGGTGCTTGGGCGCATCGCGCTCGGGCCCGATGGCCCCGCTACGGCGACGCCCGCCGCTCTTTGGGCGCTGGCCAAAGAGGCCCTCCCTGACAGCGACCCGTATAGCTGGAACCAGGCGCTCATGGATCTCGGTGCGCGGATCTGCATGGAGCGGAATCCGATGTGCCTGGTGTGCCCCGCTCGCTCCGGGTGCGCTTCGGCTGGGCGTGCCGTGCCCGCACTGCGCGAGCAGCGGGGATCGTACAAGACGAAGCGCGAGGCGCCCTTCGCGGGGTCCACGCGTTTCTACCGCGGCCGCATTATTGAGCGGCTCCGATTGCTCGGCCCGGCCGAGACCCTGCCCCTGTCCGCGATTGGGGCGTCGATCAAGCCTGACTATGCTGCCTCTGATGAGCCCTGGCTGCAAGGCCTGATACAGGGTCTCGAGCATGACGGTCTGCTGGCCACCAGGGAAGACGGCGGCATTGCGCTGCCGTAAGCACTGCTGTCTTGCTGCTCTTTGCCGGCAAATGCCTCAGCCTAGCATGTCTCGCTAAGGCTCTTCAGCTGCCGGCATGCCGAGTCTGCTTGCAGCGTCTGGCCGCCCGCTTTGGCTACTCCATATGCCTCGTGCAGGTACGTCAAGGCGCTGGCCCTATCGCCCGTATGCGTTTGCGAGTAGCCAAGTCCAAAATAGTCCTCGTAAGTCGTGCTGCCCAGTTCCACCGACTGCGTGAAGGCGGCCGCCGCGTCCGACCAACGGCCTTGATTGCCGTATAGCATGCCGAGATAGCGGGAGTCGACAATCAATGCGGGATTGTTGCCCTTGTTCACCGAGATTTGCCGCCGCAGATCGGCAATCGCTGCATTTGCGTTGCCAAGACGGTCGTCGACCAATGCCAAATCGTAATAAGCGGTCGAGTCGTTTGGATTGGCGCGTGCTACTGAGGTAAACTCCGCGCGCGCCGCGCGGAGCTGTCCCGTGATGAGCAGGTCGAGGCCGAGCTCGATGTGCGCTTGGCTGCTGCCGGGCTGCAACTCTACCAGGTGCCGGCGTGCTTGTATCGCCCCACC
>JAQBPC010000086.1 GCA_028287725.1 Chloroflexota bacterium
CGATACTTGACCATGTAGCACATGTCGCCAATGAACGCGGCCAGCGAAGCGGATCCAAAGAAATCCTCAGCCCTCTCAACTTCCCTCCGAACCTCGCGGATCCTCATCGTCATCTCATCGGCTTCACTCCTAATCCAAGTTTTGCCGAAATCCGTAAGGCTCATTGACATATATACCCATATGGGTATATGATTGGTACATGGCACGAGCAGCTACGACAACGGACGCGTTCAATGCAGTGGCCGAACCCCGGCGGCGGCAGATCTTGGATATTCTGTCCGGCGGGGAGCGGTCCGTGAACGACCTCGTGACGCTGCTTGACCTGGCGCAGCCGCTGGTGTCCAAGCACCTGCGAGTGCTACGTGAGGTCGGGCTCGTGGAGGTGCGTGATGTAGGGCGGCAGCGGCTGTATAGGCTTAACGGTCGCCCACTCAAGCCGATTCACGACTGGGTCGCGAACTACGAGCGGTCATGGTCGCAGCGCTTGGATCGCCTGGATGACGTGGTGAAGGAACTCAAGGAGATGGAGGAAGCTGGCAATGACGAGTAGCGGTACGGCAGTAGTGACGCTCCCGACTGACACGCAGATTTTGATCACGCGGGACTTCGACGCGCCCAGGCATCTGATCTACAAGGCGTGGACCACGCCCGATTTGATCAAGCGCTGGTGGAGCGGAAACCAAGGCGAGGTCACGATCGCCGATGTCGACTTGCGGGTCGGCGGTATGTGGCGCTACGTGATGACGGCAAACGGCGGATTCGAGGTCGCCTTCCACGGCGAGTTCAGGGAACTCGTCCCGAACGAGCGCATCGTCTCAACCGAGATCTACGAGGCGATGCCTGAAGCGGAAGCGGTGAACACGCTCACGTTCACGGAAAAGGACGGACGCACGACGCTCACGATCCTTGTGCAGCACGACCGCCAGGAGATCCGTGACGCACACATCAACTCCGGCATGGAAGGCGGCATGCAAGAGGCGATGGACCATCTCGAGCAGGTCGCGCTCTCACTTCGCTAGAACATTTCGAAGTCTACAGCTGTGCTCCTTCAGGGCCGCCCGGCGTTATTTCAACAACGCCGGGCGGCGCGCTGCGTAGAGTTAACGCACCTGCTGCAAGCGGTTATTGTGAAATTCCCACACCGTGGCATCGTGGCCGACCAGGAAGGCGTGGCCGCTCTTGTGGTCGAACAGCAACAGGCCGTTCGTCGTAAGCTGGGTAGCAATCTGCGACATGGTGTTTTCATTCTCGAGCGGCTGGCCGACGAGCTTGGGAGCGGCAAGATGGAAAGCCCGGAATTGATCGACGAACGTGGCAGCACCATGCTGCTGCGCGCCAACTGGCGTAGGCGGTGGTTGCGACGACATAGGCGCAGCGCTTCCAGAGCAGAACAGGCTCAAATGACTGCAGGTCGCGGAATTCAGGTCCTGTGCCCGGTTGTGCAACCCGTTCATGCCGCCAACGGCCGCGATCGCGCCGATGATCACCAGGAGCAGAACCAACAGGATGATTACGCGTCGGATGGGGCGCCAGGTACGGAACATCGGTGTGTGCATGAACTGCGCATTCACTGTCTTTGCGGAGCCCGTGCGCGGCGTGGCCCTGACTTGAATATCGAATTGCTTCCGCGCGCCCACCAACGAAAAGCGGCGCGCGCGCACATCCAGCTGTGTCGTGGCCTTGGCGCCCGCCTCGACACTAACCTGTTTCGGCTCAAAGCCGTAGCGGCAATCTCCGTCGCCGTCGGTTCCCTCTAGCTCCACCTCCAGATCGGCATTGCCGCCATTGCGCATCGTGACGGTGTAGCGGCCCTTGCGGCCCACAACTTTGCTTGGTGAGATAGATAGTTCAAACGATGACACTGATCCTATTTGCAAGGATCCTTCCACGCGCGTGGTTACCGACGGATCGGCGCGCGAGAGGACCGTCACCGTGAACGGGTAGGTGCCTGCCTTGGCGGTTCCACCCTTGGGAGGGTGGAGCACGAGCTTCGCATCCTCTTTGTCTTGCGGGAACAGCGCCACACTTGTATTGGCCAGGCTGTACCACGTCGTGGGCAGCTGATCTACCTCAACTGCGTACTGGTCGACCGCGGCGCCGGTATTCTGAATGGTTATGACGGACTCCACTGGAGTGCCGTCAGGTTGAACTATGAGCTTATCTGGTGTCAGTGTGACTCGAATCGAGTCGGCCATACGTTACTCCCTCTCCTTCGCTCGCCCGCTCCAATTCCCGCCCTTGTCAGCTCCCTACGTCCCAGACGCCACGTTTGCGGCATGCCAGCCCACATTCTCAGCGAATTCGACCGCACCGCGGATCACCTCGCGCGCGAGGGGTTTGCCGGTTGGCCCACCTTGCCAGCAGCAGCCATAGTCATTGGGATTGAGAATCACGTTCCCTTTCCCCAAAATTGCCGCTTGGCCACCGGTGCCGGCCGGAGGCAAACCGAAGACGTGACGCGCGACAAAGACCGGGTGGCCAGGGCCGATGGGCTCAAGCTCCTGCTTGAGATCGGCCATCAGGCGTTGGAAGCTCGCAACGAAACGCCCATTCTCCTTCTGACTCGACTCCATCTCGACGCACGGTTCGGCAAAGAGAATGCCGCCCCCGCGCAGGAAGGCGAGCAGCTGAGTGCCTTCGCGCGCCGTCAAACGCACCGGACCGGCCGCACATAGATACAGCAAGTTGCAACTCGCGGCGATGTCCTCAGCACGCACGTCGCCCAGAAATTGCACTACATACGGTGCGCTGGCGCGCAGCCCGTTCAGCATATTGACCAGGCCCTGCCGGTGCACGCCCGCATTGCTCCCATCCGCCAGGACCAATTGACCGACGACCAGCGTGTCGGCGCTCGGCCAGCGAAGGTGGCGGCGAAAACGCCCATCGATCTCATGGGCGATTGGCGCCAAGGGGTCGCGTGCCCGCGTGATCGCCGATGTGGCATTGTCGATCGCGATTCGGGCGACTTCAATATCGTTAGCGCCGACCGCCGGCTCGCCGACGATCAACTGATAGAGCTCGTCAACCCGGCTGGGAGGGACTGTGCCTGAATCGACCGGCGTCTCCACGAAGCGCAACACGACATGGGCGGTCCCAGTCACCGACTCCTCGATGACCAGGCGAACCGGCTGCGCCACACGGATTACGTTGCCCTCACGATCGATCGCCATACCAGGCTGGAGGATAACCGCGCGTGACGGGGGCTCGACGGGCGTAACGTCCAGTCCGCTGACGATGCCCCAGCCATGCAATCCACGCGTATGCAGGCGCTGCGCGGTTTGATGATAGGTGTGGGCATCGGTCCAGGTGGCGGAGTCGATAGCCAAACCCTCATATGCTGTGACGCGACGTAGGGCGAACGATGCCAGGTCCTCAACATTCATGGGCACTCCTTATATATGGTTGCGCTGGGGAGGAGGCGCGATCGGAGGCCTATGCGCGACCGCTGCCACTCTGGCTCGCACAACGCGCAGCCGATAGGTCGCATGAGCGGGCTTGTCCTCTTCGATGATGCTGCGCAGCACCTGTGGATCAAGAGACCGTAGGTTGGTCGTGGGGACCGTCACAATGAAGAGCAGGGAATTGGCCTGGGACCGGAGCACCTGCGTCGTCCAGCCGAGCGCATTATCCCTACCGAGCACAAAGCCGCCCTGGTACTCCTGGATCAGCGGCTCCACGCCGCTGTACGCCCAGAGATGCAGCTTGAGCCCGTAGCGCGTGCCTCGCCAGCGATAGATTTCCACCGCGTTGGCGATAAGCGCGCGCTGCCGGTCGATCGGCCAGGCGCTGTCGAGCGCTATGGAAACCCAGTGGGCAAGCCACGGCACGAACGACTCCGGCGCGAGCTCGGGCTCGGTGTAGAGCGACAAGTTGTCGACCGTCCGCTCTAACGGCCGCAGCACGGATTCAAAAATTAGCAGGAAGCGTTGCAGAAAGGGATCCTGCTGGAAGATGGACGGAAGGTAGCGCAGGTATGCGCTTTCCGGCGCTTCCCCGGTGTTCTGCTGTGGGGCTTGCGGCTGATGCACGGACACTGTCGTGCGCTCCTGGGTCATTGCCATGGCACATGCCACGTGAGCGTGCCCATCACTTCACCGTTACCGTGTGCTTCGCGCTGCGGAAGAGGGTGTTTGCAGGCAGGGCCACCACGTCGTCCGTTATCGGACGCTCGTCTCCATTCGTCTCTATTGCTATAAGGTGGACGAAGCCCAAGTGCTCAATGTTCGGCAGCCGCTGCAGCTGGCCATAAATATCAGATAGATACAATGGGCGGTCGAAAGGCCATCCTCTATCATCCGGGCCGCCTACGGTCGGGTGGATGAAGCGATACAGAGTCTTCTCGGCGTCAGCCTGCACCGCGGTCTTGTCAACACGTGGTCGAGCGAATACCTCCACCCGCACCGAGATGCCAAAATAGGCCGGCGAGCCGAGTACCATGCGCACGGTGATCATCCGGCGAGCATCGAGGTAATCCTGGACGGTGGTACGTATTCGATCCGAGAGTGCAAGTTGCTCGGGCGGCGCAGGGCCATCAGTCGTCGACATTTTGGGCACTAACCACAGGCGCACGCTGCCCGCGATCCCATCGTCCTGCTCCTTCGCATATTGGCAGCGCACGCGCGCCAGGTCAGGGCAGCCCTCCATTGCCAGGCGCTCGAAATCCTCGGCAGTGACAGCGCGTGGGCTGCTGCGTAAGACGTTTGGTCCGCGCAGCATCGCGGCCTCGATAGTCTCGGCCTCCGTACCTCCGACCGCGGGCATTGGATTCGTCACCCAGCGCATATACGGGATCGACGCTTTGAGCTGAGTCAACGTTTGTTGGCCGACGTTGCCGATCGTGCCTCCTCCCACGCGATAGCGACTGAAGCGAACGCTGCGTCCTCGCGCAGGTATCGCCCCGTACTGCTGCTCGAGTCCGTTTGGCAGGCGGATGGCGGGGCCGAGGCGAATCTGACCGCTCACGCTGTCACACGTAAAATGACGATCGTTGCCGCTCGAATTTGAGAAATCCTCCACCTCCTGCCATGCTTCGAAGGCGCCGATGGTGTCTGTCTCCACCTCCAGCACTTCACCTTGCCGGCGGGGCAAGACGGGATGTGACGAGAGGGCGAAGGTCTGACCGGGCGTACCGTCCGAGCGACCGAGCGACTCGAACCTGATCACCTCGCTATGCGCCGCCATCACGGAGCCGCCCATGCTCTGCGCACTTAGCGACTGAACGCGCGGCGAGCTCGAGTAGCCGCGGCGGCCAGGGAAAGGCTCGGTGATACGACAGCGTATCCAGGTGGCGCGACGGTGATCCAGCTCGCGCGGTCGGCTGGCCGTCGGAATGTGCACGATCACCTGCCCGCTGCGATTCAGTCCTCCGGTGCTGTCCGACTCCAGCATCGCCGGCCGCCACGTGCGCAGGCTGCCGTCATAGTACTCCCAGGCAAGCGGCGGGTTCTTGGGATCCACACCGATACCCTCGATTGCGCACTCTAGCTGGAGGAGCAGTGTGTGTGCCGCCAGGTCACCTGCGAAGCCGATGTAGAAACTATTATCCGGCTTGGGAGGCTCTTCGAAGATCGGAACTCGCAGTGTGGGATTGCGTAGTGCCGGCATGTAATCGCGATAGCTGAACTCGTCGCGCGCCACGAGCACCTGCGTGATCGTCGGGATACGAATCTCCAGGTGTTGCTCGGTGGCAAAGACGATCGACTCTTCGGTCGTGGTGCGCACGGTTGCGACCTCTGTGCCGGTTGGGACCACGACCGTTGCATGTTGCGGTGCGATGAGGCGGAACTGCACCTCGGTACGCGCGGGGTGCGGCGCCTCCAGCGATACACCGATCAACTCCAGAAACTTGATGTAGTTCCGACGCGGCACTTGATTGACTCGGTAGAGGAGTAGATCGGTCATCCAGGCGAACAACTCGATCAGCGCCACACCCGGATCAGAGACGTTGTGATCAGTCCATTCGGGTGTGAAGTGCGGGATCATTCGCTTGCACTCGTCGACAATGTCCTGGAACTTGCGGTCATCCAGGCTGGGCACAGGCATGCTCATCGAGGCGGCTCCATTCGTCTTGCGGTTTCCAAGCAGGACACCTACTCCTCGCGAGGGATGGTATAGAAGGGGTAGACAAGATTTCGCTTGTCGCCGGTGGACCGCACGGTGTACGCCACCTCGATCAAGAGACAGCCATCCTGCGCGGCGTCGGGCCGCACGTACACCGTCTGCAGGTCGATGCGTGGCTCCCACCGCTTGAGAGCTTCGGTCACATGGTAGCGGATCAGGCCGGTTGTCGTGGCATCCATCGGGTCGAACACATACTCATGGATTGCGCAGCCGAACTCCGGCCGCATGCGGCGCTCGCCGCGGCCGGTGCCCAGGATGATGCGGATATCTTCCTCAATGCCGGTGGGACCACTGGTCATCCGCAAGCCGCCGCGGCCGTCGACACCCATGGGGAATGCGAACCCGATACCGATGATGTCGTCGTTTGCCGGCATTACTGCATCTCCCTGTTTCGACCGTACCGGGTCGTGTCTGCCTTGTTCGGTGAGTTGCTTGACATGCGACTACGAGTTGAGCATGATCGGCGTACCCTGGACCTGTAGGGCCGTCTCTGCCTGAATCGACATCTCGAGGGCCTTCATTGACAGCGTCGTTTCACCCTGAACGTTAGTGGTTATTCCCTGGACTTTTGCCTCGCCGGCCTGTGCCTGCATGGCGCAAGAGTCTTTGGCGTTCAGCGAGATGTTCGTGCCGCTCACCTTCACGTCACCCAGGGCGTTCAGCTCGAGATCGCCCTGGGCCGTTATGGTGATCTTGGAGCTGGTGGTATCGATGCTGATGGAGTTATTTCCCGATTTGTCGATAATAGTGATCTTCTCCTGACCATCCGCATCGTCGAGCGTCACCTTGTGCCCTGCTTGCGTCTTAATTGACACCTGTTGTTTCGCTTCGGTGTCGTCCAGGACGATCACATGCCCAGTGCGCGACTGAATGATCCGCTGATTGACCGTGCCGCTCTCACCGACAACCGTATTAATGTCCTTTGGCGGCGCATCCTGACCGTTCCATAGGCCGCCGATCACGTATGCCTTGTTCACGTCGCCGTGCTCGAACGCGACAAGCACCTCGTCGCCTACTTCCGGCATCCAGTACATGCCGCGTGTGCCCCCGGCACCCGGCGCGGCAAGCCGGGCCCAGTCGGATTCGATGTCGTTTAGCCAGGGGAACTTTACCTTGACACGGCCCTGGTTCTTGTCGTCGCGGTTGTTGGTCACGGTGGCGACGGCCACGGCAGCGCCCGCGCCATGCGTGGTAGCTCGGGCCATGCCGCCGATGAGCTCACCCAACGTGTTGCTACGTCGCCCACTGACGGTAATCTGGCTGATATAAGACTGGCGATCGCCGACCCGATGCGTGGCGCTGGTCACATAGTAGTCGCCGTTGAAGCGGGTACCGAGCGCTTTGAGGCTAATTAACTTACCGGGAGTCAGATCGTGCGAACCTATGACTTCCGCTTCAACCTGCACCACACTTCCCTGCAAGTCGTCTGCCAGCGCCTGCGCCACGGTCGTCGCCTCTGATTGCGTGCGCACGGCATGGTTCGCGACATGCATCGTCGCCGTACCGAAGCGAGCTGCTAGCTCGGAGCCAAGCTGGGGAGGCGCATCGCCCTTGACCGTTAGCGCGCCCGAGCGCGATCTGCCGACCACAGCCTGCTTGGTCGCCGGATCCCATCCTTGTACGGTGACGCCACCGACCTGTCCGGCACTCGTGACCCGCAGGTTTAGGCGGCGCACATTATCCCCGAGTGCCGCCGACGCCGTGGCGGCCCCATCCAGATGGGGCTTGCGGAAATGCAGCGTGGTGCCTGATACAAACAGCTCGTAGCCGTTGCGCCGAGCCCTCTCCAGCAAGAACTCCCAATTGGTTTGATTATTTTGTGCGACGTAGTCGAATACCTCGCTGGTTGAATCCGTCGCTCCCTGAAGGCCAGATTCCGAGGCGATCGTGGTTGCTATATCGGAGTCCGTGACATTGAGGAAGGTGCGGCTTTGGCGGCCGCGTTGCAGTCGATGCGCTCGGTTGTACCCGCGCACCGAGTAACGAGGCGCGGCGTCATCATCTATAGTCAACTCAAGCGCGGTAATCTCACCTTTGAACACGACGGCAGGGCTCTCGCCATGGCCCATCGTGATTTCCAGGTCGGCGCCGATCGGGAGGAAATCTGTCCGATTCGCCAGGCCGAGGAGGAGAGGACTCTCCGAAGGGTTCGGCGCTACATCGCGGAAGGAAATCGACGCCGCGTCGGGCAGATGAAGGTTCTGCTCAACCGTGATCATCGTTATCTGGTTCAAGGGATGAGCGTTTAACGGCATCCCATTTACTTTCACCTCGAAGGTGCTGTAGTGCGCGCGCGGGTCAGGCATGGGCGGCTCCCTCTAGACGTTCGGTATGACGAGCCGCTGGCCAGGCTGCAGCTGGCGCGGATTTTCAAGTTCATTGGCCGCAGCGATGGGTCGCCAGCGGGTCGCGTCGCCGTACTCGCGAAAAGCGACGAGGTCGAGCGTATCGCCCTGCTGGACAGTGTACGAAGATCGAACGCCATCCCCTCCGGACGTGGGATTCTGGGCTTTGTACGTGCCTTCCTCCTCGGCCTGTTGCAGCTCCACGTCCGCGGTCGCGCGCACCGGCTTACCCTGACTGGTGAACAGCGTGAAGCGCAAGTTCAAACTTGTGATAACACCTTTAAAACTCCAGTAATCGCCCCAATGGAACGTGCAGATCGGAGGGCGTCCTTTTTGGGTATGTGGGTCAACATTCTTTGTCGAGGGCGCGATTTGCATCAATTTGAGCAATTTCTCGGTGTATTCCCGCACATCCTGCATCTCGGCTTCAGCGCCACTGTAGGTGTCGAAGAAGAGCTGGAAGGACATGGTCATAATGCCGCCACCGCCAAAGTTGGGTGGCGGCACATTGTTTCCGGTAAGTGGCTCGGCCGGCCAGCTATTGCGCTTGGCGAAGGAATAGTCGGTCGGATTGAAAAGGCATGTCAGCCGTTCGCCGATATTGTCGTTGTTGAGAATGTAGGCTTTCGCAAGCTGGACCGGCATCGTTATGTTCCTCTCAGCGCATCAGATCGGACAGAAAACCGCCGGAACGTTCATGGTCGAGGATCAGCTGATGTTTCAAACGCTCAATCACACGCTCCGCCAGGTCGTCGATATCAGGCGCGCTCGAAAGTGACGTGTCGCCGGCGTTGGCTGCAATTTGGGATGGATATGTATCGGTCTGCATGCCCGGCACCTGCACAGCTCCTGGCTCGCGGCGCTGTACCGCGCCCGCCGGTATGGCGACTACAGGCGAGCCCCCTGAAAGACTGCGATCGCCGGCATGGTGTCCAAAAGGTTCGCCGGGAGACGTGCGCGCAGGCGGGGCAAGGATGACCGAGGTGCGTTGTGTCATCGTCGAGCTGTTACTGGCCCACGTGCCGCGAGTATGAGCCGTGTCGTGGCGCGGTAATGCGACCGCCCGGCTGATCAGCGTCTCTCCGAACGGAGTGGGTGCTGCGGCCAAGGCAAAGGCAGGCTGGGTCTCCCCGTCGGCAGTCGGCTGGCGCATGAGCGCAGCTGCGGCGCTGGCTGGCAGCACAGAGGTGCTGGCGAGATCTAATGCAGAGCTCACCGGCACCGCACTTGGCCAGCCAGTCACGCTGGTACGCCGGGCAAGAGGCGTTCGGCCAGATCTGGTAGGCAATGAAGGGATGCGGACGGCAGACGTGGTAAGTGCATTGGCGGAGCGCCGCATGATCACGCCAGGCGGCGTTGCCGCGTTGCTATCGCCGTTGGCTGAAGTCTCAGGCTGAGCAACAGAAGGCAACGCAATGCGGGGCGCAACAAGGGGGAACGATCGGGCAATGCTGGTGGCACGATTTGCTGGCAGTCCCAAACCTTGATAGCCGAGAGGCAGGACAACGGACCTGCTCGTGCCGAACGGCGCTCGCGCCCGCACGGCACGAGCAGGGGATGCGTGAGCTCCCGACCATCGTTGAATCGCGGCAACCGTCGTTCCATTCGCTCCACCTGCAAGTGCCCGAGCTTGCAGGTGGTGAACAGGCAGTGCGGTAATACCGGTGGCGACGCCGGCAGCGGTCCCCGATGGACCCGGTACTTGCGCAGGCGTCCCCGCAGCGCCGGACAGGTCAACGCTACGCAATATAAAGGATGCCGGAAGCGCCACGCTCGGGCGCATTCCCGACCCAGGCACGGCGGCTGGCGATGAGGCGGCGACACCCCTTGGTCCCTCCTGCGTCACCGCACTGGTAGTCGCGGCCACAACTGGGTAGTACAATGCTTGCTCACGCCGGAGACCCAATTCCTGCCCCAGCTCGCCACGCTCAGCCAAAGCGCTCAGGACTGGCGAGGTACGTTGCTGCGCCAGTGCGACGGGCCCGGACGCAGCTCCATGAACGCTGAGCATCACCTGGGGCAGGCGAACAGCCCCGATGGTTGTGCCATTGAACATTCCTGCAACGTTGGGGAATCCCGTGGCGGCTTGTGCGTTGGCGCCAGACCGCGTCTGGATGACCCCTGAGCGAATCGTGGAGTCCCTCCAGCCTGCATTTGTCTGGATAGGCACAGCCCCCGAGGCCGCCCGCAGGCTAGGCGCTGATGATTGGAGCTGCGTGCTCGCTCGAAGCGCGGCCAGCTTGAGGTTGCCGGCGGGCGAGAGCTGAGCGGATGGCATCTTGAATTGCTCCGCAGGCATACCCGGCACATTTGCAGGCAGGAAACGCCGGCTAATGAGCACACTCCTGCCACCAGGTCCGCCTGTCACACTCCCACCTGATAGACTTTTCGAAATTACTGAAGCAGGCTCACTCTGGCTGCTCCCCGGCAAGAAATTTGATACCGTGCGTGGCGGTAAAGTGGCACCGCCGGGAGTTGCCCACGCCGGCAGCTCTTCAGGAATGCCCGAGTGCGATCTGCCTACAACAGGTGATGCGAGCGAGAACGGTCGCGTGTACCTCGTGTCAGGGAGGCCGAGTACGCCCGTGCTGGTAGCAGATGCCCAGGCGGCGCGGTCCTGACCGAATCGCCGCTGCACTCCGGCCACCAGTGACCCTGGAGCCGCCGCGCCGGGTTCGCTCCCGAATGTACGCTGTACCGCGTTCCAGCCTGGGGAAGCAGGCCCGCTTGCTCCCGTACTGGAAAGGTGCCGCGCAGGAGTTTGGACCAGAGTCTCCGGCGCGCTTCGTACGCTGGGAGTCAGATACCTGTCGCTAGTCGTGCGCTCGCCGGCGTGGTTGATACGCTGTGCCGCTGATGCAGGAAAGGCCAGGCGCTGTAGTAGCATGCCGGGCTCGAACGCCCGTAGCAACCGTGCCTCAGTATGGAGGGCCTGTTGCTCCAGGTGTGCCGGCTCAGGCGAAGTGTCGAGCCATTGCGCACCTGCTGCAGCTTTACGCTGCGGTACGGCCACCGGAATGTGCTGCATCACGTGTGTCAGCTCGTGGCCTAGCAGCGCCAGCCCGGCAGCCGTGGCCGGTTGGTACATGCCTCGTCCAAAATAAATGTTCTTGTCGAGCCTAAACGCTTGGGCCGAAAGCAGGTTGGCCGCGCGTTCAGCCGTGCTACCGGTATGAATCCGCACATGGTCGAACCGCCTACCCAGACCGCGTTCCATCACGCGCTGCATGACCGGATCGAGCGGCTGTCCTGCACTTTGTGCCGCCAGCGAGACGGCGGCAACACGGCGGGCCGTACCGGGCTCGGCCACGCCAGGGACCGCTTTCCGCTGTAAGCTGGCCGTCAGGCGCAACACCCCTGGAAGGGATGTGAAACCAGGAGTATAAGGTGGCTCGGATCGCACAGCTTCGGCCGCATCCGCCTCTTCAGGTGGTCGCGGGACGGCCTCGGCAAACGCGACGAGAAGCTGTTCGTTACCAGGACTTTCCTGTTGCCACTGCTGCCTTCGGTGGAGTCGCGACACGATTGCATGCCGCTGCTGTTCGGCAAGGGGTCGAGCGGCAAACCTCTGGCTGTATGTCACGCCCGTCCAATTGGAGGCAGGCGTATCGGACTCGAACGTGCCAGGCTCAGGCGCGGCATGTGAGGCGCCGTGACCAGGCGCCAAGCCGGCTACCGCTGCCGGACTTGATAGCGCGATCGTTTTGGCCGAGCGAGTTAAGGACCGCAATGCCGCGAGCCCGGCTAAGGTCTCCAGCAGTCGGCGGTTAGCCGCTAAAGTGTTTGATTGCAAAGGCCCAGTGTCGGCCGGTGTGACGGCGTAACGCCGCAGCAGTTCGTCCCAGAGCCTGCCAGCCCCTATCAAACCTGGTAGCCTCGGCGGCAGGACACCTGTAGCTCTGGACTGTAGCAACGTGGGCCGCACCCTGCCCACCATGGCGCGGTCCAGCAGCGGTTCGGAAAAGGAACGGTGACGCCCGGCGAGACGCTCCGCGCGCATCCTACCGACACGTGACAGGCCATGTCGCCCGCTCAGCGGTCGACCCTTGCGCACGCGCCGGCTGCCCGGGCGGACGGCATCAGCCACGGGTAATCCGCTTGAATGCGCCACAGGCGAACTCAATCGTATCCACAGCGATGGAACTGTCCCCGCCTCTCAGCGCTGGGCCCGTCCATTTGACGGGTATAGCATTCTCCAGTTGCCAGCTGATTGCCGGCGCTCGCTGGGACTCGACCGTATCATCGAAGAGGCGAATGGTCAGCGTGTTTCGTGTGATCTTTCCTTCGAGCACGTCGCTGTACCAGAGCCAGAGGCGATCATCAAGGACCACGCCGCGCTTGAGCGTGATATTGCCGACCGTGGATCGAGCCGGCAGCTTGTGCGTATAGCCGTTCAGGCCGCCTTCGGCGTACGAGAATACCTCCGTCGAGACCTCCAGGCCGGAGCACTCGGTAAAGCTGGCTTGCAAAATTCCCTGCAGCTCCACCCAGAACTTACACGTCACGTAATACTTCGAGTAAGTGCTGTAGTCGAAATTCGCGGCCATGAACTACAACTCATTTCTACATCGGATGGCTCTGTACCGAGCTCGGTCCGAATCACGCCGCCAGGGCACACGCGGTATGTCCTAGCGGCTGTCTCGAAACGCGGCCTGGATCCGTTCCTCGTCCTCTTGGTTTCGGCGGCGATTGATACGATCGATCTCGTCTACCCAGCGCCTACGGTCGGCATGTTCCAGCTCAAATACCGCCGCGGGCGGCCAGTGGAAGTGGTAGGCGATATATGCTACCTCCTCATAGAGCTGGTCGAGGGGGTAGCTCGCTACCCCCCCACTTCGCTGATGTTCACCTCAACTTCAGTGCCGCAATTTGGACAGGCCACCTTGGTGATATTGGCATCATCCGAGTTGATGCGTTGATAGAAACCTTGCAGGTAGGCCAGGTCGGTGGAAAACATGTTCTCGACGATCGCGGTAGAGACGTCGTTGAGCGTGCCTAGCTTGGTGATCACCCTGCTCAGCAGGATGATCACCAGATAGGCCGGGTTCTGCTTGACACGTGGGTCCCGAAGCGGCGCGATCTCGTCCTGTGCTGTGGACAGCCGCATGGTGCCTTCGCGGTGCACATTGCCCTCATAATCGACGAAGCCCTTTGGCAGCGTAAAAGGGAACTCAGTCTGTAGCGTCATAACGTCCGCTTCAGGCCTTCGTGCGAGAGCGTGATTTCCTCGGTCAGTGGCTCATTGCTCTTGGCGTTGATTCCGGAGCTCTTCCAGGAATTGATCCAGCCATTCGTAAAGTCGAACTGGACCACGGCGTCACCCTTGGCGTTCAGCCCAATGATTGACCCATCCTTGCGTGCCGCCTTGTGGTCGCCGTCAATCACGGCCTGTCGCAGGTTCCACAGGGTCTTGTCGGCGGTGAAGCCACGCTTCAAGGTGATGTCGCCCCACTTGGTATTGCCGAACTGCTTGATTACCTGCACCCTGCCGGTCGGCCCCACCTGCCGAACCTCGACTGCCTCCGTGTTGTTGTCGAAGCCGGACACGTCAAAGACGTCGATCTCCTCCATACCCTGGATCTTGAGCTTAAAAGTGTGTGCTGCGATCGGATCGTTTCGGTCAGCCACTTGCTGCTCCCTTCTCTGTCACTATTTGCAGATGCTCGGAACCTTAGGCGGGCTCGGCGCCAGGCGCATATTGGGCAATGCGGAAGATCACGAATTCGGCGGGCTTGGTAGGCGCGATGCCGATATCCACGATCACCTGGCCGGCATCGATGGTGTCTCGCGTATTGTTCTCCGAGTCGCACTTGACGAAGAATGCTTCGCGGTCGGTCGCGCCGAAGAGCGCGCCCGTCATGTAGATGCGGGTCAGGAATGACGAAACGTCACGTCGCAGCTGCAGCCAGAGGTCGGGATCGTTGGGCTCAAAGACAGCCCACTGCATGCCGATCGTCAGGCTCGAGCGGACAAAGTTAAATAAGCGGCGCACGTTGAGGTATCGCCATTCGGGATCGCTCGACAAGGTGCGTGCGCCCCAGATGCGGATTCCGCGACCGGGGAAGGCGCGAACGCAGTTGATGCCGACCGGGTTCAGCAGGGTCTGCTCCTGCATATTCGTCTGGTAGTCAATGCCGATGCAGCCACGGATTGTCTCGTTGGCGGGCGCCTTGTGCACGCCGCGCTCCGAATCGACGCGTGCCCAAACTCCGGCGATGTGTCCGCTGGGCGGCACCGTGATCGTCTTGCCGGTGGTCGGATCGGCAATCTGTATCCAGGGATAGTAGAAGCTGGCGTATGATGAATCGTACCGTGCCTGATTCATGCGCCAGTCCTTGACTTGCTGCGGCTTGAGGCCGGGCGGTGCATCGAGGATAGCCACGCGATCGCCTGTCCGCTCGCAGTGATCGATCATCGCGGTCTGCACGGCGCGAAGCCCCTCGTCGTCGATCAGGCCGCGCTGGTATGCACTCATCAAGTCAGGCGCGCAAAGAATGGTGAGGTCGTCGACCGCATCGAGACCGCCGATGCCGGTGCGGTCCGCGGAGTCGCCAATATAGGCACTCGGGTCGATTCTGCTCAGCGCCATGCTAGGAGGCGCATTCTCCAGGCTAAACAGGCCGAGCTGGGGGGTTGCAGTGAGTGACTCGTCGTCGCTCTCGGAGTCCAGGAAGGCGCGCACCAGCTTGGACGCGGTCCGGCCCTGATTTACTACTGTCTCCACGAAGCGGGCATCCCCACGCCTGAGTGAGACATTCTGGAACTGCTCCTGAGTGTCGCCCGCTCGCACGTTCAGCGTGAAACGTGGCGTGGCGACCTCAGCTGCGTCGACTCCGGGCGCCCCGTCGGCTTTCGCGTCGCCCTTCTCTTTGCCGTCCGCCTTCCGCTCGGCGGGGGGCGTGGCCTCCGGCGAGGCAGCGGCGATTTCGACCGTCACGCCTGGCGTGGCGCCACCGAGCGCGGTTACGCGCAGGGATCCTCCCGCAGCTGTGCCGGCGCGGGCAGGAATCAGGCGTTGCGACGGCTGGGCCGCGGCCTCGCCCCTAGTGCCGTTGCCGTCCTCTCCGAGACGGACCACGTAGCAGATTCCCCCGCCGTTATTGAAATAGCCATAGACGCTCAGGGGGAGATACGCGCCTTCGATAAAGTCGCCGAACGTAGCGCGGAACTGGATCCAATTGGTGATCAGGGTTGGGGTATTGTATGGACCCTTTTCCGTAAAGCCGATAAAGCCCGCGACCGAGGTGCCCACGCCCTCAATCGGCTTGCTGCCTCCGGAAACCTCTTCAACGTACACGCCGGGAGATAGATAGCTGGTCGCCATGGAGCGGTATCCTTTCCTCTCTGCGAGTCACAGCATAAGCTCAAGATTGTGCCTCAACTCCGTGCGTGCCACTCAGGGCGAGCGCGCTCGGCGCCATTGCAAGCGCATGCTTCTACACCTCCAGATCGTATGAGCGAGCCGGTACGACCAGGTCGTGTTCGGATACGGAGCCGCCCGCCGTGGTGACCTGTACACGATGCGTCCCGACGGGAACATTCGGCACCACGAATCGGCCGTCCTCATCGCTGCGCACGTTGATGCCCAGGGCCGGCAAGCTGACCTGTGCCCCGGATGCGGGCAAGGCGTCGTTCGCTTTTCCTTTGGCGGCCGGTGGCCGCTCGCGCAGCACGCCGCCGATGGCGATATATTGCCGCTGCCGGCGATCGTCGCGGCCGCCGAGGTTGGCGATGCTGGTCAGCACCAGCGGAGCTTCGCGCCATACGTCGAGGTCCACTTCCACCGTGGCGGAATAAATTACGGCGGGCTTGAGATCGTTGTTCAACGCGGTCCAGAACTCGCCCGGATTGCGCAGCACGCCATCGGACTGCGCGGTGGATGTTCGCACCGGACCTTCCACGTCACGCAATTGCCCCTGCAGCACGTCGGACCCGATTACGGGCTCGCGCATCAGGGCGACCATCACGCGCCATAGCAGCAGATGCTCGTCCGCTACCTCTCGTGCCCAAGCGGTGATGAAGTACGCCAGGTCAATGTAGACGAGCGGTCGCCGTTGCCCAGTATGGCCGTTCTCGCCCCGTTCAGTTTTCCAGGCGGTGCGGCGCAGATCGAGGTTCTCCCGCAGGTCGTAGAGGTACAAATCCACCGTCGGCTTGATGACCTTGCCGGACCAGTCTCGCGTGGGGCAATCGAAGCTTATATCGACCTCGTCGGTATCCAGTGGGATCCGCTTTAACAGCAATTCTTTCAGCGTGCCGTTAAGCGAGGTGATCATGAATTCGAGCCAGACTGCGCCTGCATGTCGGGCGGATTGCCGGCGGGGCCTTGAGGAAAGTGCGGCACCGCACTGCCGTCATGCGTCTCGGGGAACAATCCAGGGTTGATCACCCGATTATCGAAATCTTCCCAGATGCGCTTGTCATTACGGCAGTTGTAGACACGGCAGACGCCGGGCCGATGCTCGTAAATCGAGCATTGATGCGACGCGCGATCCTGGTGCACGCAGCGGCGGTCCTGTCCCTGGCGGATTAGATATGGGGCGCCCAATTCCCAGCGCACCACGCCTTCGTCTAGATCCTGGGTCGACAGTGGGAATCGGAGCGCACAACAGGCGCCGCGACAGAGGTGGTAGCGCGCCTCGCAGTCGATCGCTGGAATCTGCTCGGCGGGGATAGCATATTTGTCGGGAAATTCGTCGGATAAGGCGACGCCGAAATCCTCTTGCTTCAGGAGTCCGGTGATGCGGCCCCGTTCAGCCTCACGCTCGCTATCAAGCTCTTCCTGTGTGATCAGACCGCGCGCCCGCAGGAGGTTGGCCACTGCGCCGGCTTCGGCTGCCGTGGCCACCAGCTGCCGGGCGAGCGTATTTACCTGGTTGTGGCAAAAACCGAAGCCGACCGCGACTTGCCTGTCAGCTTCCGTCATCCGCTCATTGGGGACCAGGGGGCTCATTGGTAATTTGATCATCGTCGGGATCGCTTTCCATGGGCTTGTTTCCAACGGGTGTCGCAAACCACTCCGAGGTACCCGCTATTCCATCGTTCTGCGTGGATGCGCTATTTCCGGGAGCTTGAGCTTATGGTGCCGTGTGCCTGGGCGTTTACGCTTCTGTTCTGAACAGAATGAACGGGCATTCGCATTATATACGGGCTCATCCGGCGTAGGCCAGTCCCAGCAGGAGCACAGAAGGTTCGCTGTCCAAGTCCGCGGCACCGTTTAGCCGGCCGCAAAGCGCCAACGTGCGGCAAGGGAATGAACGGCGAATGTCGCGTCGCCGAACTGACCCTATGGATGGGGAGTACGGGAGCTTCCCGTCGTCGACGGCAGCAGGGCCTCGAGCGCATCGGTTCCCATCAAACGGCCGGCCTTCTGCAGCTCCCACCGTACGGCACGCAACAGTCCGTCATTGGTAATGGCAGTTTTCGCTTCGGCGGCAATGTAGGCCGACGCGAGCGCCGCGTTGACGATCGAGCCCCCTGCCAGCTCTAGCCGTTCGGCGAATTCACTCAGGTTGAGTCCTGGCTCGCAGGGGGCCCCGGCCAATGCGCGCTGCCACAGCCGCAGGCGATCGGCGACCGCGGGCATGGGAAAGTCGATACTTACGCTAATGCGACGCGTAAACGCTTCATCGAGATTGGCTCGTAGGTTCGTGGTGAGGATTGCCAGGCCGCGGTACCGCTCCATGCGCTGCAGTAAATACGATGTCTCGATGTTTGCATAACGGTCGTGGCTGTCACCGACGTCGGAACGCTTGGCGAAGAGAGCATCCGCCTCGTCGAACACCAGCACGACTCCGCATTGCTCGGCCTCATCGAAGATCTTCGCCAGATTCTTCTCGGTCTCGCCTATATATTTGCTGACCACCTGCGCCAGCTCGATCTTGCAGACGTCGAGTCCCAGATCACTGGCG
>JAQBPC010000173.1 GCA_028287725.1 Chloroflexota bacterium
ACTCAGCCGACGCCTCTTTTGCCGCAGATCGCTTCCGCGCGTCGTTACTGTACGGTTGCCGCTACCGCCAAAAGATCTTTGACGCTGAGCTTCGAGACGCCGACGTTGCTGGAAAGGTCGTAACTAACCGTTACGCGGGTCCATAAGATGTGCACGGTTTCGAAACCGTTCTTGGGCTTGAGGTCCACCAAGGTACCCTTGACGACGCCAATGCCCTTCTTGCCGGGACTGATCGTTACCACGCGCGGCATTACACCCGGGTAGATGACGGTCGAATTCCCAATTAGCTTATTAACGTAAAACGATGGATATGTGCCGCGCGCGGTCTTTAGGCCTTTGGGCACGTACTGATAGTACATAGCTGGGGGGGTCTGCTGATCCTGAGCAGTATCAACGTGGATCAGCTGCAGTGCGTAGTTCTTTGGAACGAATGTTGGAGCGACGATAAACATCTGAGGCACGTACGAATTTGCCATGAATAGTGCCCGTGCCTGGCTGAGGCCAACGCCCTGTGTCTTCGTTCCCACCTCAAGCACGATGGGCTTTGGCAGCGTTACCTGCTTGATATGACCCCCAATTGGCGTTGGGTTATGCACGAGGGGCTTGACTGGGATCCTCGTTGGCGTTGTCGAGCCGCCGGAACCGTGTGGTACGGGCGTAGGAGTTCTGCCTGAGCCATGAGGTGTGGGCGTCGTAGTGCTGCCTGTACTTTTTGCGGTGGGTGTGGTAGTGGGTGTCGCGGCGGCAGCAACACGATGCACGGACCTGGCGAAGGCGCTATTGCCTCCCACGACACCCGCGACGATCGTACATGTAGCGACGGACGTGCTGACCATGAGCTTCCAGCGAATAGTCATCAAGAGTGCTTCTCCATGAATCTTGAGCTTGGCGCTTGGCGCTCCTTCTAATGCAGGTTGACAGGGTCAACCGCGCGGTACGTGGTCGCCTAGTTTGCGCCACCACCGCATTTCGGGCGGAAGTCGACAGGATCTTTGGGGCGTGAGACGCCGCCCGCGCGGCCGGTGCACGGATGAGCCCGCCGACCCAGGTTACTATAGCAGAGGGGATATTACTGGACAACCGGAAACGAGGAACGAATGACCGATCGAGCCGGGGGAGCAGTGGTCCGGCCGGCGAGGATCTTGGTCTGGTTGAGCGGCGCATTGGGTGACACTCTACTAGGATTTCCAGCTCTCAGGGCCATTCGCGCCTGGGCGCCCGGCGCGACGATCACCGTTGTCGGCCGGCCTGCGTATCTGATTCTCGCACGAGACATCGGCCTCATTAACGTCGTCGAAGGCGTTGACGATCTGTTTGCATCCCAGGCTTTTGTCGGCGCTCATTCCGCTTCGCTGCCGTTCGACGTCGCGATTGTCTGGAGCAGTGCACACCAGCAAATCGCTGACTGGCTTGAGGGCTCGGGCGTATTTGCGGTGTCTCACGCACCGCCACGCGGTGCTGACCGGCGCCATCAGGCACGATACCTGCTGGACACTCTGGCCTCGTTTGAGATACAGAGCCCGGTGCGCCTGCCGACAAGATCGGCAATCCGGCGGCTAACTGGGCACGTAGAAGTCACCGCTGAGGCGCAAGTGGCCCGAAGGGTCCTGCTGCACCCAGGGGCAGGCGCCAGATGGAAGCGCTGGCCGTTAGACCACTATCTCACGCTCGCTGAGCAGTTGCAGAGGGCCGGTGCAGACGTGCATTGGAGCGTAGGGCCAGCGGACGGCGACCTACAGACTGCTTTGGCTATACGGGCCGTGCCTGGGACGGTACATGTGGACTTATCATTGCAGGAGCTCGTCACATTGCTCGCAGGAAGTTCGGGGCTCGTTTCAGCGGATACCGGGATCGCCCACCTGGCAGCCCTCTTGCGTGTGCGTTCGGTGACTGTATTTGCGCCGACCGATCCTCTCAGATGGCGACCACTTGGCAAACGCGCAGTTGTTGTGCGGGCCGCCGCACGCTGCGGCGGGGCATGGGCACTTAACGTAGGCTCAGCAGAGACATCCGCGGAGATGGCACTGCGCCGGTGTGCCGACCAGTCGCTGGATAGTTGTCCGTGCCTTGCCGCATTGAACACCGACGTGGTGTTCCACCGCCTCCAACGTTGCCTTAGCCGTGCCGGCACTTAGCGGGCATAGCCGATGCCGCGGGAGCGATCGATTGCGCTTGCAGCGGCCCATCGAGGTACGCCGCTACCTTCACGAGGACTAACCCCCCAGGCGCGAGTGGCATCGGTCCCCGACAGGAGGCTGGGAAGGCTGTCGATAGACCGACGCGAACGTCGTACAATGCGCTGCCGTGTCGCAGCGTAAGCGTGCCCGTGCCGCTTGTGAAGCTCTGTACGACTCCTTGTACTGCCACAACCCTTGGGACCTCAATTACCACGTTACTTCGGCGCGGGGCATGGTGCTTGGAAACATGGCGGTGAGCGGTGGCATGATCCTGTGCCAGCAACAGGCCTACCAGACAAGCAATGACTGCGAGGCACCCCGCTGTCGCCAGGTTTGGTGACTTCGGGGGGATATCACGTTGGCCCTGTTGCACGGCCATGTTGTGGAGAGTAACCCTGTGACTAGAGCCGAATAGCGATAGATTGCTCACAGGTTTCGTGCCCATCACTGCCTTGTATCGATATTACGATTCTTCGCCGCGTAATGCCCTCAAGCGTTCGCCGATAGCACGCTCCCTTCCACGGTCGGTCGGTTCATAGAACCTCGTGCCGGCAAGATTGTCAGGCAGGCCCTGTTGCTCCACATAGCCGCCTTCGAAGTCATGCGCATACTTATAACCCGCACCATAGCCCAGATCGCGCATTAATCGCGTGGGTGCATTCCTCAGGTGAATCGGAACAGGCTCGTTTCGGGTAGAGGCGACCGCCTCGCGGGCCGCGCCATAGGCACGGTAGACACTGTTACTTTTTGGCGCAACTGCCAAATAGATCGCCGCCTGCGCCAGGGCCAGGTCACCCTCGGGACGGCCGATGAAGTGGACGGCCTGTTGCGCGGCCATTGCGACCACCAGGGCCTGTGGATCCGCCATGCCGACGTCCTCCGAGGCAAAGCGCACCATCCGCCGGGCAATGTAGAGCGGATCCTCGCCCGACTCAAGCATCCGGGCCAGCCAGTACAGCGCTCCGTCAGGATCACTGCCTCGGAGCGTCTTATGCAGGGCTGAGATAATGTCGTAGTGTTGGTCGCCGCCCTTGTCGTATAGGAGTGAACGCTGTTGCACGATGTCACGCACGAGCTCAACGTCAATCTGGAGTCCGCCAGGTTGTCCGCCGAAGGTGCTTGCGCACAACTCGAGCGCGTTTAGCGCCACGCGGGCATCACCATTCGCCAGATTAACCAGTTCGGACAGTGCCTCGTCGGAGATCGTGATGTCTTCACCACCCAAGCCTCGTTCCACATCGGTGAGCGCTCGCCGCAGAATCGCGGCGATGTCGTCGTCAGTAAGTGCTTCAAGCACATAGACGCGGCACCGGGACAGCAACGCGGCGTTCACCTCAAACGAAGGGTTCTCTGTGGTGGCGCCAATCAGGCGGATCGTGCCGTCCTCGACATGCGGCAGAATCGCGTCCTGCTGGGCTTTGTTGAAGCGATGAATCTCATCGATGAACAGGAGCGATCGTTGGCCGGTCAACTGCAGGCGCTGTCTGGCTTCCTCGACGATACGGCGCAAGTCCGCCACCCCAGCGGTCACCGCGCTAACTTGCGTAAAGAGCTGATCGGTCGCTCCGGCAAGGGCACGTGCAAGCGTTGTCTTGCCACTGCCGGGAGGCCCCCAGAAAATCAGAGAGCCAGGATTACCGCCTTCGATGGCGCGCCTGAGCGGCCTGCCGGGTGCCAGCAGATTTTGGTGCCCAACAATCTCGTCGAGCGATCGAGGACGGAGCCGAGCCGCAAGTGGCGCAGCCTGGTCAAGGGCGTCTTTCGACGCGAATAAACTCTCCATCTAGCCAGGGTACCACGACTGCTTGCTAGCAGACGCGCACCGCACGAACAACGTGCCGGCCCTAACAGCCTACTCCTAAACGTGGTCGATTATGGGCGTGGCGGTAGCTGAAAACGTGCTCACGGGTGGAATTGGGGTATCGCTACGCCCTACTCGCGGTGTAACGCTTGGCGTACCGGAGGCGGTTGGAGTTGGAGAGCTGGAGGTTTTGGTGAACACAGGCGACGGCGGCACGGTGAGTGTTGCCGTGGCGCGTGCAGGCACCGGCGTTGGAGTTTTCGTATCCGCTAGCTTTAGGAGAACTACGCCTCCGCCCGAAGTGCCGGCAACGAGTGGCCCACTTGCTCCGGGAGCCTGGCCGATGCTCGTTATCACGTTGCCAGACGACAATGTGGCGACCGGCGTCCAGGTGGTGCCGTTATCCGCGCTGGTATATGGCAGCCCATTTACCACCGCATATACCGCTCCGATGTGTGTGCCAACGCCCGCACCCAGCGCCGATACATTAGTCCCGTTGATGCCTCGCGACTGCAGGTTCTGCCAATGGTCGCCGCCATCCGCGGATCGGAAGATGCCGGATCCGGCCGTGCCGGCAAGCAGCACGTTAGGATGGCGCGATAGTTGCATAGCCGCGAGAATCGCCGGAATGCCCGTCCGTTGCCATGCCTTCCCTCCATTGGTTGTGCGTGAAGACCCGGCAAGGAGCCATCGGCCGTTTGTATCTGCCAGCAAAACGTGGACATAACCGAGCTGGGCGGAGTTTGGCACGAGCTTCCAATGCATGGTCGCGGCGGGAGCGGCGTAGATGCCCCCACCGACAACAGCGGCATATATCGTATCCGTGCCCAACGCGTAGGACAGCGCACTAATGCTTCGCCCCGCAGTTGGCCCGCTTACCATCTGCCAGCGGTCGACCGTCGTCGTGCTTTCGAAGACACCATAATCAGTGGCGCACAAGAGGCGCT
>JAQBPC010000202.1 GCA_028287725.1 Chloroflexota bacterium
CGCTCCTTGAGGCCGGGAAACTGCGGCCAGTAGGCGGCCAGCCCGATGCTGAACAGACCGACGCGCCCGCGCACGGGCTGGCGCCCAATCGCGGAGTCCGACGGCCTGTGAATAACTGGTGTCTCGCTCATAGCGTGGCTCTCTCCCAAACTACACACGGATAGCTTCAGGTCGTGAAACATGCCGGCGCCTCACTTCAGACGGCCGGCGTCAACAAGACCCGGGACAGGCCACCTCCAGACACGTGCCGCCGCCGCGCCATGGCATGCTGATCGGCTCACCTCTGCCGCCAGTCAATAACCACGCCCATATGGGCGGCGGGACGATCCAGCAGATCCGCGTAAATAGCCGGCGCCTGCGCCGGCGACACTCGATCGGTGATCAGCTCGTCCACGACGAGGGTTCCGTCGCGCATGCATTTGAGGATCCAGGCGGTGCAGTCGGCTATAGAACCGGGTGGCCGGCTGCCGTAGAGCGGGATCTGCCATTCCCAGCCGCTGCGGAGCGCCAGATACTTGCTGAAGATCGGCCGCACCAGATCGGCCGCCATCACCGCTGTGCCCCGCTTCCAGGCGGCGCCTATCAGGAAGACTTCGCCGTGGCGGGCAGCCAGGTCGATCGCGCTCTGCACGCCGCGGTCCTGCCCTGAGCACTCCAGCACCACAGCGCAGGCTGCGTCGTGGCCGGCGATGCCCGCCGTGGGATCGATCGTGACGGGGATACCACAACGCTCCGCCAGCAGGCGCCTTTCGGCCAGTACCTCCACGCCAAGCACAGGCAGCCCGGCACAGCGGAGCAGCTGGGCCGCCAGATTCCCCACCAGTCCCAGGCCCGTCACCGCCGCCTGGTCTCCCGCACGCGCCGCCATGAGCCGGATGCTTACCGCACTGACCTGGGCGAGACGCGCCAGTGGCGCCTGCTCGGGCGACACGCCGTCGGGCACGCGTATACAAACGCGATCCCGGCTGTCGAAGCGAGAAACCGATTGGTGCGGCGTATGCGCCAGCACCAGCTCGCCAGTCCGCACCGGGGCTTCGCCACCGGCGGCGATCACCTCGCCGACAGCGGCGTAGCCGGGGTAGGCCGGGTACGGTTGCGGCCCAGGGAAGAGGGTCTGGTCCCCCGCAAAGCCGGCCAGCTCTGTGCCGGGGCTGATCACGCTGTAATGGGTGCGTAGCATCACCTCGTGCGGCGATAGCGCCGCCTCCGACACTTCCGCGTAGGCGAGGGTAGCCTGCCGTGGGCCGGTGAACACGATTTGTTGGATGGTCATTCTTCAAGCCATTCTGAATCCACGTCGATCCCAAGACCGGGCATATCGGTGGGCGCCAGGTAACCGTCCAGGGGCTGCGGCACGCCGCGCAGGAAGGGGTAGAGCGGGTGCAGCTCGCCGTCCTCGCGATTGGCGACTACCACGTACTCGGCCCACGGGACGGTGGCCTGTGCCGCCAGCCAGTGGATGCTCCAGGGCTGCAGGCCGCCAGCGTGCGGGATCACCGGCACGCCGTGCGCACTCGCCAGCGCGGCGATCTTGCACGCCTCAGTGATGCCGCCGCACCAAGCGAGGTCGGGTTGCACGATGTGGCAGCAGCGGCGCGACAGCAGTTCGCCGAAGCCCCAGCGGGTGTACTCGTGCTCGCCCGTCGCCACCGCCATGCCCTCCACCTTGCGGGTGATCTCGGCGTAGCCCTCGTAGTCGTCGGGTGGCAGGCACTCCTCGATCCAGCGCGGACGGTAGGGGCGTAGGGCCTCCGCCATGCGCAGCGTGAATTCCACGTCCCAGGCCATGTAGCAGTCGAGCATAATCTCGGCATCGGGTCCGGCCGACTCGCGCACACGCTCCACCAGCGCCACGTTTCCCCGGATGCCGGCCGCGCCATCGGCAGGTCCGTAAGGCATGGCCAGCTTGAAGCGGGTGAAGCCAAACTGCATGTACCAATCGACTTCGTTGCCGGTGGCATAAACTGGGAGCCGGTCCTGGATCTTGCCGCCGAGCAACTGGTACACCGGCACGCCCCTCGCCTTTCCCAGCAGGTCCCACAGCGCGATATCCACGGCGCTGATCGCCATGATCGGCAGGCCCTTGCGCCCGTAGGGGAGCGAAGCACGGAATAGCTGGTCCCACAGACGCTCCACGTTGGTCGGATCCTCACCAACCAGCAGATGGGCGAAGTGGCCCTCCACGATCATCTTGGCAGGTGCGGGGACGGTGCCGCCGATCCCGACCAGCCCGTCGTCCGTCTCGATACGGACCAGCACGTCGTGGCCCCAGCGCGCTCCCCAGGACGATCGGCGCTCCTTATAGCGCGGATAGATCGACATCGGGTTGGCAATCAGCGACTCCGAGAGCCATGAGGCGTGCGCCTCATAGTGAGCAGGCGGACGTACCGGCGTGGCCCAGACTCTGGCGATCTTCATGTCTCGCTCCCTTGTTGTCGCACGATGGCTCGACGATTAAACCCGTACAGAGACTGATTCGCTCATCGCGCCTCTTCCAGCAGGCCGGCGAATTCATCATACATCTCGTCCGTCATGGGCTCGGTCGGCGCGCGTAATCTGGCCGAGCCGATTACGCCGGCCCGACGGAGCAGCTCCTTCTGGGTGCCGACGAACAGGCTGAAAGATTGATTTGCGTGCAGCAGCAACGGCAGGGCACGGTAGAGGGTCCGCCGGGCGGTCACCAGATCGCCCGAGGTGAAGGCGTCCCATACCGACACGAAGATATCGGCATATGCGCAGCCGGGCATGGTCGCGCGCGCCCCGCGCCGCAGCTCGTCTACCAGGTGCAGGCCGCCGGCACCGCCGATCAATGCTCCCTCACCTTCGGGATCGCCGTCCAGCAGGCCGGCAAGCCAGGCAATCTTGGGCACCGACGGCAGCGCCTCTATCTTGACATAACGGATGCCGGGCACCTCGCGCACCATTCCCGCGAGGGTTTCGGCGGACAGTTGTACGCCGCTCATATGCGGCGCATCCTGCACCACTATCGGTGTGTCTACCGCGTCGGCGACGGCGCGGTAGTGCGCCGCGAGTCCGGCGGCGCCGGGCGGCAACACGTAGGGCGGTAGCACCATGAGCGCCTCCACCCCGCAGGCGGAGATGGCGCGCGCGAGTTCAATCGTGGCGGCGGTGGACGGTCGCCCGCAACTCATCATCACCTGCACGCGTCCGCGTGCGGCATCGACGATTGTCCGCGCCACCGCCACGCACTCCTCGTCCGAGAGCGAGAGGTATTCGCTGGCCAGGCCGATGCCCACGCCGTGGACTCCAAGGCCAATCGTGTAGTCCACCACCCGCGCCAGACCCGC
>JAQBPC010000209.1 GCA_028287725.1 Chloroflexota bacterium
CATCGACATAGACTTCAAGCGTTCCCGGCCGGATGGCCGTAGACTGCACATCGATCGGTATCGCCTGATAGATCAACGGTACGGAAAGACTAATTTGGTACTGGGAGCCGTCTGCCGGCGCCCCAAGCGCCACGACAGGCTGCTGAAGCGGGGGGTGCGCCGGTCTATGTGGCTGTGTGCCGGCAACAAAAACCTCCTCCATTTGGTCTGTACAAGTGTTGTCGGGTGGCAGCCCCGTGCGCGGACAAATCGCCTCGTCCACAAGCCCCGATGGCCTGGTAAAATCACGCGCGGCGACCTGGCGCAGCGCGGCTTCCATAAAGTCGTGCCAGATTGGCGCCGCGCCGGAGATGCCCGTTACATCGCGCATGGGTGTGTTGTCGGCATTCCCCACCCACACGCCCGCCACCAGGTCCGGCGTGTAACCCACCGTCCAATTGTCGTGAAAATCGCTGGTCGTGCCGGTCTTGGCGGCGGCAGGTCGATCCAGTAGCAGCGGGCTGGAGTCGCCGAACTCGGGCGTGCGCGCCGCGTTATCTGAGAGCACGCTGGTAATCAGGTAGGCCACCTGCGCGCTGATGGCGCGCCGGCCCGCTGTTGCCTGCCAGTCGTACAGCACCTTGCCCTGTCCATCGGCAACACGCAGGATCGCGACCGGATCATGGTGCATGCCGCCTGTATCGAAACTGGCATAGGCGTCCGTGAGGTCGAGCAGCCGCACCTCGCCGCCCCCGAGCGTGAGCGCGAGGCCGAAGCGGTGCTCGTCATTCATCGTCGTGATCCCCGCGGCATGTGCCACGTTGAGCATGGCCGCCATGCCCACATGGTTCAGCACCTTCACGGCAGGAACGTTGTATGAGTTGGCAAGTGCGGTTCGGAGCGTGACCGGTCCGTGGAACTGCAGATCATAGTTCTGCGGCAAGAACGGCAGTCCTTCTTTGGTGCGGAAGGCAGTCGGGACATCATTCACCACGGTAGCGGGGGTGTAGTCTCGGGAGAACGCGGCCGCGTAGGTAAACGGCTTGATGGCAGAGCCAGGCTGCCGCGGCGCCACGGCGACATTAACCGCGCCGTCGATCGCGCGATCCGTGTAGTCCGCGCTCCCCACCATGGTCAGAATCTGGCCGGTCCTTGGATCGAGCGCGACCAGCGCACCATCGTGCACGTTGTGGTCTTTCCGCAGTTTTTGGACATCGAGGCGAACGATTGATTCGGCCTGGCGCTGCATGTTGAGGTCGAGGCTAGTGGTCACTTGCAGGCCGCCGCGCTCCAGGGCATCACGGCCGTATCGTTGCTCGAGCTGCGACACGACATAATACACGAAGTGCGGCGCTAGAATGCCCTGGCCCGGGGCGGCAAGACCCAATGGCTCGCTGTCCGCCTCCTGCTCCTGGGCGGCCGTTATGTAACCGTTGCCGCGCATCAGTCGCAAGACGGTATGCCGCCGTGCGCGCGCGGCGTTCGGCGAAATCAGCGGATTGTATTGTGTTGGCGCACGCGGGATTCCCGCCAACAGCGCGCACTGTGCAATATCCAGCGTTGAGACAGGGCGGCCAAAATACCCTTCCGCGGCGGCCTCGACTCCATACGCAAGATTGCCGTAGTAGACGTTGTTCAAATAGAGCGCGAGCGTGTCGTCCTTGGATAGCCTCGCGGAAAGCTGCAACGCGAGGGCGGCCTCGTGCAGCTTCCTGCCCAACGATCGCTGCCTGCCTTCGGCAGGCGTCAACAGAATGGTGCGGACGAGTTGTTGGGTGATGGTGCTGCCGCCATACGCGGGCCGCTCCAGCCGCGCATCGAGGAGAAATGAGCGAACTATGGCAAGGGGATCGATGCCGTGGTTGCTGTAAAACGATGCGTCTTCGGCGGCAATCGTGGCCTGGCGCAAGGCCAACGGCATGCCGGCAAGCGGCACTGTCACACGCCGCCCCCCTGGGCCGAGCACCTCGTAGAGCAGATTGCCGTTGCGGTCCATAATTCGCGTGCTGGGCGCCGGCACATATGCATTGAGGTTTGTGGGCAGCGGATAGATGTGGAACAAGACAAGCATGCCGACGATGAGGGCCAGAGCGAGCGCCGCCAGTAGTCCGAACGCCCAGCGCAGCAGACGCCGGAGGCGCCGTCGAGCAGGACGCTTGGCTTCGCGGGCGGTTGCGGTTATGTCTGTGGCGGTCGGCTGCACGTATTGATTCCGTTCTCTACGCAGTGTGGGCCCACTGCTATGGAGATAACGTGCGTGCCCCGAGAAACGTTACATAGAGGCCGTCGTGCACAAATATTGGTATGTAAATCGTGAAAATTGTGTCCTCTAGGCGATTCCTCGCTATATTCACTGGGTACGGAGTGGTGCAATCTCTTAGGAAACAGTGCGCGAGGGCGTAAGAGGCGGTCCGGTTCGAGAATACGCTGCTCCGGCGGCATACTGATGGCGGCCGTCATTGTTTGGGCCGATATAGCAATCAACCAAGGAGAACGACTATGGCAGGCGAGAGTCACGAGGCATATTGCGTGAAGTGCAAGGCGAAGCGCGCTATGTCCGATGCCAAGCAAATCACCATGAAGAACGGTCGACCTGCGATGCAGGGTAAGTGCCCCGTGTGCGGCACCACGCTGAACCGGATCCTCGCCGGCAAAGCTAGCTAGGCTTTCGACACCTTCCCCAAGGGGAAGCGGTGGACCGGGGGCGTCCCTCAGCATTGCCTCTCGACGCGTCGTAGGGCCGGGATTTCTGATAATTCCGGCCCTACTCGCGGAACTGTATCGCAGGTCATCGATCGCCGGGCTCTCGTGGTCTACGATAGGGCTGGACGGCTCAATAGTGCTGGATTCACGATATGCCGGACCGCGGTAGCGCGGTATACGTTGAGCCGTATACAGCATTGATGACTGTGATAAGGCGGCGCTCTGCATAGTGGCGCCAGATCGGTTGTGGAGGCATTCGTGCCTGAGAGTGCGTGCGCCATTCACGTGGCGAATCTCAGCAAGTCCTACGTCGTTCCCGAACGCGAAGCCGGTCTAAGGGCCTCACTGCGAAGTCTCGTACAGCGCAAGACACGGCAAGTCAAAGCAGTCGAGGCGATCAGCTTCGCCATCGAGCCAGGTGAAGTCGTCGGCTTTCTGGGCCCAAATGGCGCGGGAAAGACGACGACTCTGAAGATGCTGTCCGGCCTTTTGCACCCAACCGCGGGAGATCTGCAGGTGCTCGGCTACATGCCACGCCGCAGGGAGAGGGCCTTCCTTCGGCAGATAGCCCTGGTGATGGGAAACCGGAACCAACTGCAGTGGGACATTCCGGCACTCGATTCCTTCGAGCTCAACCGCGCCATCTACCGCATTCCAGAGCCGGAATTCGTGAAGACGCGCGACGAATTCATTGAGCTCCTGGACCTCGCCGACCTCGTGAAAAAGCCTGTCCGCAACCTGTCGCTTGGCGAGCGCATGAAGGTGGAAATTGCCGGCGCGCTGCTCCATCGACCAAGAGTTCTGTTCCTCGACGAGCCGACGATTGGCCTCGACGTGACGATGCAGCGGCGCATCCGCGCATTCATTGGCGAATATAACCGGCTGCACGGCGCCACGGTCCTGCTGACGAGTCATTACATGCAGGACGTCGAGGCTCTCTGCAAGCGCGTCATCGTCATTCACCACGGCAAGATCATGTTCGATGGCCCGTTAAGCAGCCTGCTTGGCCAGTTCGCCGCGTACAAAACGATTGGCGTGACGCTGGATGATCCGACTCGCGATCTCGCATTGTATGGTGAGGTAATCGGACGCGTCGATGGCAAGGTCATGCTTCGTGTGCCGAAAGCCGACACGTCCGCGATCACCGCACGGCTCCTGGCCGATCTAGCGGTGAGTGATCTCACGGTCGAAGAGCCGCAGATCGAGGACGTGATTGCCCGAGTCTTCGCGCAGGAGCACCCGTCATGAGCGCGTATCTCGATCTCTATTGGACGCAAATGAAAATAGCGATCGCGGTGCAGTTCCAATATCGGGTAGCAAATTACTTTTACATGATCGGAATGATCGCCGAGCCGGTGATCTACCTGGTGGTGTGGTCGACGATTGCACGGACGCACGGCGGCACAGTAGGTGGCTTCACCGCGGGCGAATTTGCCGCGTACTACATCGTCTGGACGCTCGTACGAAACATGAACATCGTGTTCACACCTTTCGGTTGGGAGCAGCGCATACAGCACGGAGAGCTGTCCGCCATGCTGCTGCGCCCAGTCCATCCTATCCACTTCGACCTGGCCTACTTTGCCGGCTGGAAGGTTGTGGTCATTGTGCTGTGGTTGCCAATCGCGGCACTGCTGGCGCTTGTGTTCCATCCATCGTTCAGCCCTTCGCCATTAGACGTGCTGGTGTTCGCGGTCGCGATCTGGGGCGCGTACCTGATACGCTCCGTCATGCTGTGGTGGCTTGGCATGCTGTGCTTCTTCACCACCAGGGTCAGCGCGATCTTTCAGCTGTATTTCGCGCTCGAGCTGCTCCTATCTGGCCGGCTGGTCCCCATGTCGCTATTGCCCGGCTGGGCGCAGCGCGTCGCCGATTTTCTGCCGTTCCAATGGACGTTCGGTTTTCCAATCGAGGCCCTCGTTGGACACCTGTCGACAAGGACCTTACTCTCCGGTCTGGCGGCACAGGCATTCTGGATTGCCGCGGGCTGCTTGCTGGTGAGCGTATGCTGGCGTGCCAGCGTA
>JAQBPC010000221.1 GCA_028287725.1 Chloroflexota bacterium
TCTCGGCTACGGCACTGGGTTGCCTGCACTACCGTTGGAACGTGTGGGAGACCTCGAGAGACAAGCAATCGGAACTATTGTGCAACGCGGCCTCGCCGAGCAGCCCGCGCGGGTGTGAGATCGCAGCAAACGTAGTCGATTAATGATGCAATGCGGCTCGACGGATGGACACTAAAGCCATCAAATTCTGTCCAAATGCTTCGTACAGTACGCTTTTTGCAGGACCACAGTGGACTTCCCATATTGTAGTTGGAGAGTGTAGCGTATACTGCCGTCTAGGCTCGCCGCTGCCGGAACCAGTGCAATGCGTCTGATGCAGGGGCGGATTGCCTCAATGCGGGATCGGTCAACTCTCTTCCTGCCGACAATTGGGGAACGCACGTCAATCGACCTGAACGTCGTGCCGGCCGTGCTATCAAGCGTCATTACGTATAACGACTGCTCCGGCGAGGGTGCCGAGAGGACAGAATGATGAGCGAGGAGCCTGCCCGCGTGGCTATCGAACATCGACCAGTGTGGGAACAGGCGTACGGCCTCCTCCGTGCCCAGATTTTAGATGGTCGCCTGTCACCCGGCGCCAAGCTCAATCTGCGGGACCTCGCTGCGCAACTCGACATCAGCGTTACGCCAGTTCGCGATGCAGCGCTTCGCCTTGCCTCCGAAGGGCTCGTCGAAAATGCAGAGGGGCGCGGCTTAACGGTGACGCAATTTTCCGAAGCAGACATTATGCACACAATGGACTTAAGGACGCTTCTCGAAGCGTATGCCGTCGAGCGAGCCGGCCCGTTCCTGTCTCAGCAAGGCACCGCCCGACTTGAAGAACTGCTGAACCAAGAAGAGGCGTTAATTCGGGACGACGGCGCGATTGACATACATCGATACGCGACGGTCTCGCAAAGGTTCCATCGCGAATTAGTCGTAGTAGCCAACGATCGCGTTCTGCTTGATTTGTATGAGCGGCTGCATGCCTATGTAGTCATGGAGCGAGCGCAAAATGGATTCGTCAACGATCGCATAGTTGATGACCACCAAGAGCACATCGACATCGTAGCGGCGCTCCGCGCAGGGGCTTATAGTGATGCGGCGCGGCTCCTCCGCGAGCACCTGGTCCAGGTAAAGCGTGAGACACTGCTACGTTACCGCCGGCAAGAAAAGGTCCCGACTGCTCGATAGCCGACCCCGTTCGCGAGAGGACGCCTGTTTCCGGCAGCCCACATTCTGCGCTTGTTGAAAGTCACCCCCTCCATCACTGGTACCGTTTGCCGCTGCCTGCAGCTTCTACCCCTTGCTGGATTCATCCCCTGGCCTTTCAGGATGCCACGCGTCTGGCGAGTTCTGATCACGTTCCGAAGCTCATCATGCGATCGCGGGCTACTCAAAGCTAGCCTTGTTCGACTTTCAGTGTCGTCCAAACTTCCTTGCTGATAATCTATAAAAGTACGTGCTATCCAACACGAAATCTCAGGATACTGGAAGGGAACATGACCTTGGTGACTGCCACTCGATCACGGTTCAGCCACACTATAGCAACCAAACTTTTCGCTCGACCGGCACGCACACTGAGTGCACTGCTGTTGGTCGGAGGGCTTGCGACCCCGACCCTCGCGCATACGTATGCTGCTTCAGCGTCGGCGGCGACGGATCCCACACATAGACCGATCGTGGGACTGCATTCAGCGGCTGAGGCCCGGCGCAACGTTGCATTCCTGAACGCTCACGTCAAGAGCAAGAGCATTGAACTCGCTCAGACCACTGCGCTCAGCAGCACTGTCGCCTCGACCGTTCCAGCTAACGGCGACGTCAATCCATATGGTGTGGCTGTCGTGCCACACAGTTCCGGCAAGCTTGTGCAGGGTGCCGTTCTGGTGAGCAACTTCAATAACAAAGGGAATATGGCAGGTACCGGCGCGACGATTGTCGAGATCATGCCCGACGGCACCCAGCACCTGTTCGCGCAGATCGATGCCGCACACGTAGTTAATACATGCCCGGGTGGAGTTGGCCTCACAACGGCTCTGTCAGTTCTCAAGCGTGGGTACGTCATCGTAGGTAGCCTTCCGACAAAGGATGGGACGCCTGCCACGCTCGGTGCGGGATGTCTGATTATGCTCGACAGCAGTGGAAACGTGGTACGCACGATCAGTGGTCATGGCATCAATGGTCCCTGGGACATGACTGCCTATGATCAGGGCGGCACCGTTACGCTGTTCGTGACCAATGTGCTCAACGGCGCCGCGGTCGCTGGGCCACTGCATGGGACCAACCAGGGCACGGTCGTGCGCCTCGTCCTCAGCGTCCCGCACCTTGGCCAGGGAAAAACACATATCGTGTCCAGCACGATCATTGGCTCTGGATTCGCGGAGCGGACCGATCCTGCCGCGCTAATCCTTGGCCCTACCGGGGTCGGCCTTGGTTCGGATGGCACACTGTACGTTGCCGACACGCTGAGTAATCGAATCGCGGCAATCCCCGCCGCTCTCGTGCGTACCAACACCGCTCATTCAGGACTGGACGTTACGGCTGGCGGGGCCATCAACGCCCCACTTGGTCTGGCGGTCGCCCCTAACGGCGACATTTTGACAGTGAACGGAAACGACGGGAAAATCGTCGAGACCACCCCCAACGGCATACAGGTATTCGTCAAAGATCTGGATACCACGCCGGTACAGGGAGCGACAGCCGGCGCAGGCACGCTCTTCGGCCTGGCCATAGCTCCGAACGGTGGCTTCTATTACGCCGACGACGGAACGAGCATGCTGTACAAGCAGAGCGCGGCAAGTCAGGGAACGCTGGGCGTTGCCACCGTGAGCCCACTCGCTGGTTCACATGTCAATGGTGTGGCCGTCCTGGCCGTTAACCCCACTACAGGCAAAATCGACGTGACGGTCGATGTCGCAGGGCTAAAGCCGAACAGCTTGCACCCGGCGCACATCCATTCGGGCGCCTCGTGTAGCTCCAACGGCCCCGTCGCCTATCCACTGCTCCCGCTCAAGGCGGACGCCGCGGGCGTGGCGCACGAAATGGTCTCCGTGGCTGCCCAGAGCATCCCCAAGACCGGTTGGTACCTCAACATCCACGAGGGTCCGGGCATGACGGGCGCACAAGCGGCCGCCATTGGCTGTGGCGTTGTAACGCACGGCTTGTAGATCGACTCCCCGCAACGCATCTATCGCTTGTCTCACTTTCGCCGATCCGTCGGCGAAAGTGAGACCGACAAGGGCGACCTATCTAAACGCGCGAATCAATCTCAAGGGCATCTGCGGGACCTGGATGCTCGATACGCCAAACTCTCCACTGCCTATGTCATGGCAATTTGTTCGTAGCGCTGCATCTCCGATGATCAATTGGAGAAGCTTTCTGATACAACATGGCACATAGCATTATTCACGCCTGCTGAGCATCCAGCTATCGAGTAGCGTAGGCTCGTCTGGAAGAATTGGAGTGGATCGTATGAAATCGCAAAACCTCCTCCCCAGCGATCACGACCGTGAGCGCGCTCCCTTGCGCAGACAGCAAGATCCGCAGGCGGCAAAGAGGGGCGATGCTGCTGGAAGTACCGCGGCTCTCCTTCGCTCGCTGCAGCGCAGTGTCGGCAACCAAGCTGTCAATACAATTCTCCGGAAATACGAACTACAACGGCAGAGAGCCTACACGTCGAGTTCGGCGAATTTAGTGGGTGCGGAAAGCAGCCAGGCAATCGGCACCAGCAGTAGCCTCCAGCGCGAAATGTTCGACGACGAAGAGGAACTTCAGAGACGGACCAGCGCGAGTCTTCAGCGTGAGATGATCGACGACGACGAGGAGCTGCAGAGACGCGCCATCGGAGCCCTGCAACGCGAGATGGTCGATGACGATGAGGAACTCCAGAGGCGCACCGTTACGAGTGTTCAGCGTGAGATGATCGACGATGAGGAGATTCAGGCCAAGCCCGAGGTCGGCATGCAAGGAGGGCCGCTAAGCAATGGACTGGCAGCGCGAATTCAGGCGAGCCGTGGTACAGGCGAATCTCTCAACGGCGAGACGCGGACACAAATGGAGAGCGCCTTCGGCACCAGTTTTGGAGATGTGCGTGTACACGCCGACGAAGAAGCCAGTGCGCTCAACCGTGGGGTCAATGCTGTCGCCTTCACGACCGGCAGCGACATCTTTTTCCGGAGCGGGACCTACCAGCCCAACACCTCGGACGGTCAAAACTTGCTCGCCCATGAGCTGACACATGTCGTGCAACAGCGTTCGATGAGCGGCGGTGGACCGATGACGGTGCGGCCGGCCGGTGATAGCTACGAAGTCGAAGCCGACGCTATGGCCTCTTCGGTCTCGCGTCGCCTCGACGATGCAGCCAGCCTCACCTGAAGCCATTTCTGAGTTCTTCACCCGCTGAATAGCTTCCCCGACGGCCTCGTGATCGTCAACGCGAGAACGGGCGCTGCCAGATGGTTCTCGCGCAATAGATATGCCGGCACTAACTCCGCAAGGTACAGTAACCACATGAATACTCCCCTCTCGTTGCAGCGCGAGGTTCGGCCAACCGAGGGTCTGGCCGTCACCTGGCAGCCGATTCCAGAGGCCATACGCTACGGACTAATCGTCGGCGTTATTGGCGCTGTGGCCCCACCAATAGTCGAAATCATGCGAGGCAGCTCGCGGGAATTCGCGCTGGTCGGCATTCCTCCGCGCTTCACGGGCGCCGTGGATATCGGCACCCCAGTTGGCGAGGAGCGCCAGTTCGGCCTAATCGCATACCGCACCGATGGGACAATGGTGCCCGTGCCTGGTATACGCTTCTATCCCGCGCGATCGGCGCCACGCGACCGTGAGTATCATGCCGTGATGCCGCCGCCACTCGAGCGCACGTCCCCGGCGGTCGCACCTGCACCCGCCGTCGACCCCTGGTCCGCCCTGTCACCAGCAGCAGTCGGGACGGCCGCCCAGCCGCCGGTCGATGCCTGGGATGTGCTCGAGCGCGAGGCGCGAGGGCTGGAGCACGACCAGGTAGCTTCTCCTCCAACGCCGGCTCGTGAATTTGAGCCCATGCCAAGCGATTCGTCGAGCACGGAAACCGGCATTCGGGAAGAGCGTTCTGTGAAGCTGGAACCTGAGTTGCCCGCGGACGCGCGGACGTTGCCTTGCCCTGCGGTTGCGCCGCAGGCGCATCCGGACCCTTGGGATATCCTGGGCGGTGGCCACAGTGAGGACGTGGTTTCAGCCGTTGAGGCAGAGTTGCCGCCCAGTACGCCTCCCGCCGTTGACCAGGATTCGCCGGTTCCCGTGGTCACAGCCCCAATCTCGCACGAGAATACGGATGGGCATCTCGATTCTGGCGACGTCGCGATTCCGGCGATGACTCAAGCGCCCACTACCATAGATGCCAACGTACTTGAAGCTATGCCACATGGTGAGGTACCGCTGGAAGCTTCAACACACGCACCGCAGGCAGAGGAACAGCGATTGACCACGTCAAACCAGGTCGCAGCGCTGCCCGAGCCCGAGCCCGATGAGATTGTGCGGGAGCAGCACGTTGGACACGAGATGCCGCACGACGAACCTGGACTCAAGGCCGAGACAATGTCAGAAGCAATCATCAGCGATATTTTGCTGCCGGAAGCAGAGGAAGCGCGCGCTCCCATTGCTTCCGTCGTGGGCGCGCTCGAGCCCGACGCGCGACTGTCTGAGAAAGCAGCCACTACAGACCTGCCCATGCCGGAGGATTCGCCGCCAACTCAACAGTTAGCGCCAATTCTTCCTGTCGACGAACAGGTTTCGACGGCCGCTGTGGTTGTCGCTGTCGATTGGCCTTCGCCCTCATCCCAGAAGACTGCCGAAGTGACGTCGGTTACCGCCCAATCCAGTGATCCGGATGAGGCGAATGACCCTTCGTCAGATCATTCGCAACCGCCCGAAGTGGCCGAGATCATAGCGACAATGGCGAAGCCGGCCGATACCACCATTCCGGACGCGCCGCCCGGCTTCGCTGATATGCAGCTCGACGCACCCGCGACGCCGATCACCTTCCGGCAAGCAGCGGACTTGGGCCCTGAACCGCTCCGGCTATCAGATCAGGAGCTCGATGAGTCCG
>JAQBPC010000242.1 GCA_028287725.1 Chloroflexota bacterium
TGAGTTTGTGACGAGAAACTCAACCGCATAAACCGCGAGCCGTCTAATTGACCGAGCGATCCCTGAGGGTAAAAGGCGTCGCCGGCAAGAATGGCAACACCCGCTCGGCCCGCGGCAGCGGCCAGCGTCCGTGCCGGCAGGTGCTCCGGCAACCGGCACCAGACATAGAGACCCCCGTCCCTGCTAGACTCCGCGCGGATCATCGGCAATGTAGAAAGTTCGGCAAGCATCGTCGTCCGACGCTCATTATAGGCCTGCCGGCACGCTTCGAGATGCCGAGTATAGGCGCCGCTCACCATAAACCCATTGACAGCAAGCTGCGCCAGGACGCCAGACTGGAGGTCCGCGAACTGTTTGGCAAGCGCCAGGCGGCCGATGACGGCATGTGGAGCGACGCACCAACCGAGCCGGAGGGCCGGCGCGATCGTCTTGGAGAAGGTTCCCAGGTAGATCACGTTGCCGTGCCGGTCGATCGCCTTCAGTGGAGCGGGACCGGAGCCATCGTGCCACAACTCACCATATGCGTCGTCCTCCAGAATCGGCACCCCGTAGCGCTCCGCGAGCGATAGCAGACGTTCGCGTCGCTCCAGCGAAAGCGTGGAGTTGGTAGGGTTTTGCAGGGTAGGCTGGACGACGATAAGACGAATCCTCCTGCGCGATAAGATGGTGGCCAGCTCATCGACACGCAGTCCGTGACGGTCCATGGGAACGCCAATCAAACGCGCGCCCGCGGCGGCAAACGTCTGCAATACCCCCACGTAGCTCGGCGCCTCGACGGCGACTTCGTCGCCTGGCTCAATGAGCGCGCGCGCTGCCAGCGCAAGACCCTGGGTTGCGCCGGACACGACTATCACCTCGCTACTCGATACTCGGGCACCCCGGGCTTGCATGCGGAGGGCGATCGATTCACGTAGAGCCGGCAGGCCCTCAACTGGGCCATAGCCAAGGATTCCGCCACCATAATCAGACAAGGCAGATGCCAGCTCACGCTGAAGCGCCGCGACAGGCATTAAGTCCACGCCGGGAGCGCCCGCCGCGAAATTGATTAAATTAGGCTGCGCGCTCAAGTCGGCAATATCGCGCAAGAGATTCGGATCAGGGCCTATTGTTCCATTGCCAAAGGAAGGCATCGTCAGGAGCCAGCTTGAATCCGTGCCGGCTTGCAGGGAGTTCAAATCTTGATCCTGATCGGGCAATGAAATGACGGTGCCCCGCCCCGGCCTCGCCGTCACGAGCCCTTCGGCTGCCAGTTCCTGATACGCGTGCATAATCGTGGTGCGATTGACGCCTAAAATCGCGGCTAGTTCACGTTCGGCCGGCAGGCGCATGCCGACCCCGATCGCTCCGGTTAACATCCCGTGCCGTATGCCATCCTGGATCTGCCGGAACAACGGCGGCGCAGCGGCCGACCTGTCCACGGAAATGCCCAGAGTCCCTTTGGCTGCCTGAAAATCACGAGGTCGAGCCGTGCTTTCCGGCACGGATCGCCTGCGCCTTGGGACGTCATTAGCAACGCGCCGAGCATCCATGATTACAGGAGTTCTCCGCGAACGACGGTGATCGCCTTCCCACCAAGAAAGACTCGGTCGCCTTCGACGCGAACGCGAAGGTAACCGCCCCGCTTTGATGCCTGAAAGGCGGTAAACGTCGACTTGCCAAGGTGTCCTGCCCAGTACGGACCCAGCGCGCAATGCGCGGATCCAGTCACGGGATCTTCATTTATGCCCGCTGCCGGCGCAAAGTATCGAGAGACGAAATCGAGACCGTCTGAGGATGCTCGGCTGGTCACGATCACGCCGTCTGGCGCGGCATTGCGCAAGGCCTCCAGATTTGGCGAAACGCTTCGCAATGCAGCCTCATCGGCCACCTCGACGAAATAATCCCCACCCGCGCGACCTGACCACGTGGGTTCACAGTCAAGCGCGGCCTGAACCGCCGCCGGCAGTGGTTGTGGCAAGACTGTGCGTGCAGGCATATCCAGCCATACGAGACCATCGTCCTGGCGGGCACGCAACTCTCCGCTCTTGGTGTGAAAGCGGATGACCGACCCGTGCTCCGCAATGCCAAGCTCCCACAAGGCATGCGCACTGGCGAGCGTTGCGTGCCCGCACAATGGAACCTCAACTTCCGGCGTGAACCACCGGAGCTGAAAACCATCCTCGCGCGTCAAAAGAAATGCGGTCTCGGGGAGATTCATCTCAGCCGCGACGAGTTGCAGCCACGCTGCGGGCTCCTCATGGTCAAGCAAGCATACGGCGGCAGGATTGCCTTTATACGCCTGATCGGTAAATGCGTCGACTTGGAGCAGCGTTTTCGCCATCGAACATTACCTCGTTTCCGACCCAGCCAGCTCGAGCCTGCCGCCGGCATCTTCCGACGTAAGACGCTGTGTAAGCAGCGCGCCCAGTCGCGTAATGCCCTCTTCAATTTTCTCTGGTGTTGGGTGCGAGAAATTGAGCCGCAGAGTATTTCCACCAGATCCGTCGGTAAAGAAGGCACTTCCAGGGACGAATGCTACTTTCCGTTCGACCGCTTCGCGCAGCAGCTCAACCGTATTCACTTGCTCAGGCAGGGTTAGCCAGGTGAAGAGGCCACCCTCTGGGACCGTCCAGCTGCAGGATGAAGGCAAGTGCCGCTTTAGGGCGGAGAGCATCGCATCGCGGCGCTCGCGGTAGACGCGGCACAACTGATCAACATGTGCGGCGAGATCATTGTGCAGACAGAAATCCAGCACTGCCCGCTGCGCCAAGGAGTCCGTGTGCAAATCGGCTGCTTGCTTTGCCAGTACCATGCGGCTGATCAGCGGACGCGGCGCAACCACATAACCCAAGCGCAGGCCAGGCGCCAACGTTTTGCTAAAAGTGCCGAGATAGACGGCGTCATCCCCGCCTTCAAGGGCGCGGAAGGGCGGTACCGCCTTGCCGTCAAAACGAAGGTCGCCATATGGATCATCCTCGATGAGCGGCATCTCAAATTCGTGGGACAACGTCAGAAGACCTTCACGCCGCTCCCGTGACATGGTGACGCCCGAGGGATTCTGAAAGGTTGCCACGGTATAGGCAAATGCGGGCCACACGCTCGCGGCCTTCAGCACACGGCGCGCGTCCTCAACCACCAGACCCTCGTGATCCATTCGTACCGGCAGGTACTCCGGCTCGTGAAGGGTGAAGGCCTGCAGGGCGCCTACATAACTTGGCGCCTCGATCAGCACGCTACTGCCACGCGGTAGCAGAACCGTGCCGAGCAGGCCGAGCGCCTGCTGCGACCCAGTGGTGATCAGGACTTCTTCAGGAGTCGCCTGGATGCCGCGCGCCGAGAGGCGCTCAGCAAGCATGGCTCGCAAGGGCATGTGGCCTTCAGTCGGACCGTATTGGAGCGCGGCAGCGCCTTCAGTGCGGAACACCCGATCGAAGGACTCGCGGATTGCATCGACCGGAAAGAGCTCAGGCGCGGGCAGGCCGCCGGCAAAGCTAATTACATCAGGCTGCGCCGTGACTGCAAGAAGATCGCGAATCGCCGAGCTCTTCAGGCGGCGTTCAGAGCCTGCAAAGATACGCTCCCACGGTTGCCCCATGACATGCCTCCAAACTCAATCAGCTTTTGCTGGATGGACCGCCGGCACAATTGGCTGATATGCCAAGTGCACAAAACCATCGCTTATGCCTATTGTAAGCGCATTTGGGCCTCAGCCAAACAGCCAATTCAGCATATTGGGTCCAGCCAATTACCGTAGGATGCGCGAAGTGACGCGAGCGCGTCGTCGAGCCAGAACACTGCCGGGCCTGAGCCGGCAGGTCCGCGGCTTGTGCGCTATGTCTGGAAACCCTGCACCGTTACGACGAGATGGTCAGGAGCTGTCGCGCGAGTCTTCGCTAGATCCGGGTGATGTTTCTCCAGAGTTTCCCTCGGACGAGCGTTGCCGGCGCACGGTAATGGTGCGCAGCTGTCCGCATGCCGCTGTTATGCGCGAGCCGCGGGTATCGCGAACGGTAACGGGAAGGCCATAATTCGCGAGCATGTCACGGAAGTCAAGGATTGCATCCCGCGATGACGGCTGAAAGTGTAAGCCGTCGACATGGTTCCACGGAATCAAATTGATGTGGCAAATCATGCCGCGCAACAGCCGCGCGAGATCCGCTGCGTGCTCCGGCCCGTCGTTCACTCCTGCCAGCATGGTGTACTCGAAACTGATCCGCCGGGTCGTTGTGCGGACATAGGTACGACAAGCGGTGATCAGCTCCCTGACCGCGTACCGCTTATTGAGCGGCACCAGCTGGCTGCGAAGATCGTCGTTAGCCGCATGTAGCGAGACCGCCAGTCCCACCTGGGTATCTTCGGCCGTGAACTTAGCAATACCCGGCACGACTCCTGACGGCGAAATAGTGATGTGGCGGGCGCCGAGGTTGAAGCCGGCACGCTCGGTCACGAGGCGCACGGACGGCATGACGGCATCGTAGTTCAGGAATGGCTCGCCCATGCCCATATAGACGATATTCGTTATATGATCCCCGTCTTCGGCGAGTCGGCGGGCAAAGTAGAGCACCTGCTCCATCATTT
>JAQBPC010000246.1 GCA_028287725.1 Chloroflexota bacterium
GCGCCGCCGAGTGTCCGTCCCACAAGCGTAGACGAAAACCAGGCGACGTACATGGTCAGACTACTGCCGATAAAGAATCCGCTTCCACCACGACCCGCCGCCGACTCGCTCATGGTGAGCGCCCAGCTCTCATCCGTCATGAAAAACACGGACGCGTACGCAAGCCGACGTGGAAGGTCGTCCAGAACTGGACGAAGCGCGGCACCCATCAGTACGTGCCGCACATTGACAACCAGGGTCGTCAGCACGATCGGTACTACCGGAAGCGGCGCCACCCAGAGACCGAGCGCTACGAACTGCGCCGACCCCGCGAACACCAGCATGCTCATGAGCAGCGATTCCGGCGCGCTCAGGCCCGCTTGCCCCGCCAGAACGCCAAATACCAGGCCATACGCGAAGATGCTCAACGCCAGTGGCAATGCTTGCCGAGCGCCTTCAATCAGCGCCGCCCTGCTCAATGTCCGCGTTGACATTCGTCTCTCCACGCCATGGGGAAGGCTCGACCCGGCGTCGCTTAGGCCCAGGAAGATCGTTCCTGCGCTACGATAGCAGGATTGGGAAGGACGTGCCGGCGAACGACCTGGTTACGACGTCGCGCCACCCGCGGTGATCAGCAGGATAATGCCATTATTGCAGGCGTGGACCAGGATAGTCGGCACCAGCGACCCGCTTCGTTCGAACATCACGGCCAGAACAAAGCCCATGAGTGCGAGTGGCACGAAGAGGACGATGCTCAGGTGCATGCCCGAGAAGATCAGGGCACTGATTAGCGCCGCGCTGCCAATCGGCATCGTCCGCCGGAGTGCCTGATACAGCACGCCACGGAACAGCAGCTCCTCGGCAAGTGGTGTCAGCACAACCCCGGTGAGGATGACGAGCGCTTCAAGCCAGGGCTGGTGCGTGGCGGCAACGGTTGTCGACGTTAGGGGCTTCGGCCAGTGCACCGTGGGACCGAATATCCCCACCATCACTCTCAACATGATGACATAGGAGAAGGTCAGCAATGCGAAGACGAATGGGACCGCGGCGAGCCACTGCCAGGAGACCGAACGAAGACCGAGGGATCGCAAGCTGCAGCGGTATCGCTTGACGACAAGCACGTAAATCATCCACAGCAGGAAGAGGAAGAAACCGGTGGAGACTAACGTACTGATCGCTGCGCGGGGACCCGACGATTGCAGGTCGCCCGCTTGCAGCTCAAAGATTCCCAGCGTTGTGATAAGTGCGGCCGCCAGAAAGCCGAGGCCCGCGACCATAATAATGATTGCGTCACGGGCCTGCCAGGGAACGGGGGGCTTCCGCGTTGCAGCCAAGGGCGGGGGTGTGCGCCCGCCGGCACCAACGGGAATGACGCGGCGCACACGCGGCCCAAAAACTGCCATTGGCGTTATCTGATCCCTATGGAGCCGCGTGAATGCATTCGCGGCAGCGGAAGCCCCAGGCTGATTGTCCGACTATTCGCCATGCTCGATGATGTAATCGACGGCGTCCCCGACAGTCTTGATTCCTTCGGCATCCTCGTCTGAGATCTCGAGCTTGAATTCCTCTTCGAGGGACATGATCAACTCAACCAGATCGAGCGAGTCAGCGTTGAGGTCATCCTGGAAGCTGGCGACGCGGGTCACCTTCGATTCTTCAACACCGAGCTGTTCGGCGATGATCGGGCGCAACTTCTCTTCAATGGCCTGTGCATCTGACACTGTACTAACTCCTTTTAGCGGTCGCTTTGCCGCCTGATTGTGCCGCGATCGCGGCACTTTGCCGTTCCATAACGTCGCCAAGCACGCCGTTTACGAAACGGCTTGAATTGTCGCCGCCAAATTCCTTTGCCAGCTCCACTGCCTCGTTAATCGCCACCTTTGGCGGAGTAGCGGGCACATGGAGCAACTCATAGATTGCGAGACGTAAGACAGCACGGTCGACCGGCGCGATACGCGGCACGGGGAACAACGGCGCTGACCCTTGCAGGAGGGTATCGAGTTCTTCTTGTTCTTGCAAGACACCTGTAACCAATTGACGCGCAAACCCAGTGGTTGCCTCGCTTGCTTTGTGCTCGACCGCCCAACGCGCCACAGTGTCGAGCGCGTCGTGGTCAACCGCATCAACCTCGTACAGCGCTTGCAGGGCAATCTGTCTGGCTAGGCGCCTTCTGGTAGACATTACTCGACACCCTGGATGTAGACGTTGACGTTGCGCACACCCATGCCAAGCATTTCGTGGACAGCCTGGGTAATGGCGCGCTGCACTTCATTTCCCACGGCAACCATGCTCGCTCCCTGTGCAACCACGACGTAGACATCGGCGTGCACCGCCATATCGCGGACGTCTACGTGCACGCCGCGTGTCGCGTCAGGCTGGCGACGGTTCAACAGGTGGCCACGTGGCACGTCGGACATGGCCACGATGCCGGGCACGGACATCGTGGTAAGGTTGACGATGGTTGCGAGCACTTCAGGGGCAATACGAATCGACGCTTCTGTCTCGGTCATTCCGGCCCTCGTAGTTGGTTTGCTGTTTCCAGAATGCGACGCTCTCGATCGGCGGCGATCATTGTCTCAAGGTAACGGGTATGCACGTCACCCGCGCGGAAATTGGCATCCGCCATGATCCGCTGTTGGAACGGAATGACTGTCGTAACCCCTTCGATCACGTACTCGGACAACGCACTTTCCATGCGCGCGATTGCCTCCGCACGATCATTTCCCCAGGTAAGAAGCTTGGCAAGCAACGAGTCGTAATGAATCGGTACCGAGTAACCCGTGTACAGATGCGACTCTACGCGCACTCCAGTGCCACCAGGTGGTAGGTAATTGCTGACCGTGCCAAAGCGGGGCTGAAAATCGTCGTCGGCGCTCTCCGCCGTAATGCGGCACTCGATCGCATGCCCACGTAGCGTAACATCCTCCTGCCTGATACTCAAGCGCTCGCCAGACGCTACGTGGATCTGCTCCTTTACCAGGTCAACGCCGGTGAGAAGCTCGGTAACACCGTGCTCCACCTGGATACGGGTATTCATCTCACTGAAGTAGGCGTGGCCATCGGCCCAGAGGAATTCAAGGGTGCCGGCATTGGTGTAGCCCACACGCGCCGCGCCATCTGCCGCCGCTTTGCCGAGCGCGGCGCGCTCCGTCGGGGACAGCACGCTTGGGCCCTCTTCCACTAACTTTTGATGCCTGCGTTGCAAGGAGCACTCGCGGTCACCAAGGTGAATCACGGATCCGTGCATGTCACCAATTATCTGGATTTCGATGTGCCTGCATTTCGCAAGATACTTTTCGAGATAGAGCTGGCCGTTACCGAAGGCAGCCAGCGCCTCGGCTTGTGCGGTCAGGTATTCGACAGCCAGCCCGGCTTCGTCGTGGGCAACGCGAATGCCCCGGCCGCCACCGCCGGCCACCGCTTTGAGAATCACCGGAAAACCAATTTCAGCCGCGAGCGTCTGCGCCTCATCAAGACTGCGGAGCGGCGATTCGCTGCCGGGCAGCACTTCAAGCCCAGCCCGGCGCATCTCTTGCCGGGCAGCGGCCTTATCGCTCATGACCGCGATAACATCTGCCTTAGGGCCGATGAACGTCAGGTCACACTTCTCACAAACCTCGGCAAAATAGGGGTTCTCCGCGAGAAAACCCGTGCCGGGATGGACGGCGTCACATTCCTTCATCAAGGCGGCCGTCACCAGGTTAGGGATGTTGAGATAGCTTTTACCAGGCGTCGCCGGTCCGATGCAGACGGTCTCGTCGGCGAGTCGCGCCGGAAGCGATGCCCTATCGATATCCGAGTGCGCGAGAACGCTCCGTATACCGAGCTCTCGGCACGCACGGATGATGCGCAGGGCGATTTCGCCACGATTGGCGATAAGTACTTTCCGGATCACGCGTACTCCCTAAGTTCCAGATGAACAGCCCGCAGCGGCTGCGCCACGCGTCGCGTCGCACCACATAGCAGTAGGCAGCGGACGGAAGCCTGGCAAGTGCATGGTACGGGATGCAGTGGACATGCTCATAGGGGTCTGCATGAATCTCTCAGCTCGGCGCCTCAGTATCAATCAACGCACTGAGCGTCTGGGTCTCGATTCCAGGCAGGGTTCGACCGGCAAGTCCCGCCGCGACATTGCCTGGTCCGGTGTCGATCCAGATCTCCGGCGTGAAGGTAGCGGCTACCTGGACAGACTCGACCCAACGGACCGGCGAGGTCACCTGGCGGATAAGCTCGGCGCGCACCGCGGCGGGTTCGCTCAGCAGCTCACACGTGCTGTTCGCTATCACCGGAAAGGCGCACCGCGCCAACGGCGCGCG
>JAQBPC010000249.1 GCA_028287725.1 Chloroflexota bacterium
TCTGTTCCTGGAATGGCGCGGCAGGATCGTAATCGCGAACGTCCTTTGCTCCTTTCTTTCCCTCCTCGAGCACCTCGGGCGCTTCCTTTTCGAGGGCCTCGGTGAGCGTAGCGACGTTCTCGCCAAAATCGGTCACGATGTCGCGCATCAAGGTGAGCGCGATTCGGCGTTTGTTCGGCTCGCCTGACTTGAGTGCATGGGCTAAATGTTCCGCTTGATCGGGCCGGATGCTTGGAGGTAGGACCGGCTCATAGGGATCCGTGACAGCCTCGATGAGACTTGGTCCGGGGTTCGCGAACGCCTGCGATATGGTGTCCCGAAGGTTGTCGGGATGCTTTACCTGGTAACCTGCAACACCGCACGCAACGGCGACCTTTTCAAAGTCGATGGACTGCAACTCGACGCCATATTCAGGATTACCCGCATACAGCATCTGCTCCCAGCGTACGAAGCCCAGCACATTGTTCTTGGAGATCACGACCTTCACCGGCAGCCTGTATTTCACCAGTGTGGCCAACTCTCCCATCAGCATCGTTATCCCACCGTCACCCGCGAAGGCCACCACCTGACGATCGGGAAATGCGACCTGCGCCCCTATCGCGTAGGGCAGCGCGCAGCCCATGGATGCCAGGAGCCCCGAACACGAAAAACGCTGCTCGCCCCGAATCTGGATGTTCCGCGACGCCCAAACGGTGACGGTCCCTGAGTCGCCGCAGATAATGGCGTCGTCGGCCAGCTCCCGGCTGAGCTCATGGGCGAGCACCTGCGGTCGCATCGGCGCGTCGGAGGACGTTTCTTGACGATGCATGATCTCCCGCCACTCACGCATGGTGTCCTGAGTCTCTTGCAAGAATCGCCGGTCATCATTCCGGCGTAGACGAGGTATCAACGCTCGCAGCGTCTGGTGGGCGTCGCCTATCAGTCCGACTTCAGCAGGGTATCGGAGGCCAATTCGGGTAGGGTTCCGATCGATCTGCACGCATCGAACGCGTTGCGTGTCAGGCAGATAGCTGACATACGGGAACTGGGTGCCGATCATCAGTAACGTGTCCGCACCACTCATCGCGTCGCTTGCTGCCTTCGTCCCGATGACGCCAACTCCGCCGACACAATATGGGTGATCGTCGTGCATGACGTCCTTTCCCAACAGTGCCTTGGCGACCGGCGCACCGAGTAGCTCGGCAACGAAGGTCACCTCGGCGCGCGCATCGCGCGCTCCCGAGCCGATCAGCATCACAATGCGCGAGCCGGCGTTGAGGACATCCGCGGCACGATCGAGATCCTCGGGGGTGGGAACGACTTGAGGAGGCCGCCAACCGGCGGAGGTGTGATGGGGCTGGTCCATGGGGCTGTACTTTGCGGACGCCATCGGCTGCTCCTGGAAGTCCACGGGGAAGCCCAGATGTGCTACTCCAGGGGTCGCCAGCGCCGTTCGCACGGCGAGATTGGCCACACTCTCGAGATGCGCGGGACCCATGATCCGTTCGCTATAGCAGGCGGCGTCGGCGATGAGGCGGTCGGTGTCGATATCCTGCTGGTAATTCGTGCCGATCAGGTCGTGATACGGCATGCCGGTTATAGCCAGCACCGGCACCTGATCCAGCTTCGCATCATAGAGACCGTTGATTAAGTGCGCCGCGCCGGGACCTGAAGTGGCGAGGCACACCCCGAGCCGACCGCTGAACTTGGCATAGCCCACCGCTGCCAGGGCGGCGGCCTCTTCGTGACGGACCTGGATGAACTGCACAGCGTCACGGCGCTGCCGGAGTGCTTCCATCAAAGGATTTACCGCGTCTCCAGGCAGTCCAAAAACATGGCGCATACCCCACTGGTCGACCAGCAGATCGATAAGGGCCTGAGCCGCCGTTCGTTGTGCTGCGTTACTCGCTGTCATGCTCTTGCTCCATACCCCGTTCGTAAAGGCGACATTCTCGCGCCGCCCTAGCACCGCGGACACTCATCGCACGGTATGCCGGCACCCATGCCGAGCCTGGCTGATAATGCGGAAGGCACGGACCGATAGTTACGCCCAAATTGCGCTCGGCTGCGCTAGGCTCTTCCGACCAGTCACTTTGCCGGCACAATGTGGCGCCGAGCGGCGCTACGCGTGGGCCACCGCAGTCGGATCGAGCTCGACCTTTATCCAGCCGGGTTGGCGAGTATCAAATGCCTTGTATGCGTCCACCGCGGAACCCAGGGCCTCGAACTCGGTCAAAATCGAGGCGGGTTCAATCAAGCCGCTCTGCACGTACTCAATAAGCTGGGGAATGTATTTGCGGTGGTTGCAGTTACCCATGTGGATCGTAATATTCTTGTTCATCGCCATGCCGAACGGGAAGAAGTTATCGTTCGGCGGATAGACACCGATTACCGAAAGCGTGCCTGCTTTGGCCAGTGCCGCGACCGCCCACTCACTCGGCTGCGATGGAGCATTGCCTGGTACCCAGTTTCCGCCTTGCGGATTGGCCTGCGGAGCAATCTGTTGCACCTCCTGCTGGAAGAGCGCCGCCTCCTGCTGTGCTTGCTGCGCCGCCGGTCCGCTCGAGGCATGATAGGCATCGACGCCGACAGCGTCGATAGCCGAGTCCGGACCTATTCCACCCGTCAGCCTATCAATCGTGGCAACGGGATCCTCCTTGTTGAAATCGATGGTCTCTGCCCCTTGCTGGCGCGCCATCTGCAGTCGCGAGGGAACGGTGTCCACGGCAATAACTCTACCCGCGCCCATGAGCTTGGCACTGGCA
>JAQBPC010000250.1 GCA_028287725.1 Chloroflexota bacterium
CGAGGCCGGTGCGCACTGTGCCTGCACGGTGCCCATGGCCCTGAGCATCGACGATCTCCGGCGGGTCGTGTCGGCGCAACGCCGCTCAGGCAAGAACTACATGATGATGGAGACAGCAGTCTATACCCGCGAGTTTCTCTATGCACAGGATCTGGCCGAGCGTGGAGAACTGGGCGAGATCCAGTTCCTGCGCGGCGCGCACTACCAGGACATGGAGAACTGGCCCCCGTACTGGGAAGGCCTGCCGCCGATGCATTATGCCACGCATGCCGTGGCCCCGCTGTTGGCGCTGGCCCGCACGCGCACGACGCGGGTGCACTGCTTCGGCTCGGGGCGCCTGCGTGACGATCTGCGACGCAAGTACGGGAATCCGTACCCCGTCGAGACCGCTATCTTCCAGCTCGAGGGAAGTCCCGTTGCGGCGGAAGTCACCAGGACGCTCTTTCAAACGGCTCGTGAGTACACCGAGAAATTCGATGTGTACGCGGAGCGCCGCTCATTCGAATGGCAACAACGAGAGGATGCGGACCCGCTCGTGTTCACCATGGAGCCGCTCAAGCCCGGCCGGGGCCGCCCGATCAGCGCGGAAGCGGTGGCCGTCCCCGATCGCCAGGACCTGCTGCCCCAGGCCATCGCACGCTTTACTCGGCGTGGGGTCTATGACGCATCCCACGCGCATCTGTCGTTCCTGCAAGGGGGTGGACACGGGGGATCGCATCCCCACCTGGTGCACGAGTTCGTCCGTAGCATCGTGGAAGGCCGCCCACCCGCCATCGACGCCGTTACCGCGGCGAACTGGACGGCGCCCGGCATTTGCGCGCACCAGTCGGCCATGCGCGGCGGCGAGGCCGTCGAGATTCCGGCATTTGATCTGGCGTAGAGATAGTGATTGGGGCGCCTGGATGAAGATCGGGGCATTCGCGGTTCTGTTGAGTCAGCGTCCGTTCGAGGAGGCGCTGGACTATCTGCAAAGCATTGGCATCGACACCATAGAAATCGGGACGGGCGGCTACGTGGGCGACGCGCACTGCAAGCCGGCCGAGCTGCTGGCCAACCCGGATCGCCTGCAGGCGTTCCGCCGGGCTATCGAGGCGCGCGGGTTCAGGATCAGCGCGCTCTCCTGCCACGGCAACGCGCTGCATCCACAACAGGATATCGCCGGGCGCCACCACCAGCAGTTCCACGATACGGTATTGTTGGCCGAACGCCTCGGCGTGGACCGAGTCGTCACCTTCTCCGGCTGTCCAGGCGACCAGGAGGGGGCGAAACACCCCAACTGGGTAACCTGCCCCTGGCCGACCGACTTCACGGAGATCGTGCGCTGGCAATGGGAGCAAAAGGTGATCCCTTACTGGCGCGAGCAGGCGGCGTTCCTGCGGCAGCATGGCGTGCGCGTGGCGATCGAGATGCACCCCGGCTTCGTGGTCTACAGCGCGAGCACGATGCTGCGGCTGCGGGAGGCGGCCGGCGAGGAGATCGGCGCGAACTTCGATCCCAGCCACCTGTTCTGGCAAGGCGCCGACCCAATGGAGGTGGTGCGGGCGCTCGGGCCGGCTATCCTGCACGTCCACGCCAAAGACACGGCCATCGATCCGCATAACGTGCGCCTCGACGGTGTTCTGGATACCACGCCATACAACGACATCCCGCGGCGCTCCTGGGTCTTCCGCACCGTGGGCTACGGACACGGCGCGGAGTTCTGGAAGGCGCTGGTCAGCGCGTTGCGGTTGGTGGGGTATGATTATGTCCTCAGTATCGAGCACGAGGACGGGCTGATGTCGGTGCACGAGGGGCTCACCAAGGCGGCGGCGCTGCTCAAGGAAGCTGTGATTGGCGAGCCCGCGACGTCAATGTGGTGGGCTTGAGGAGATAAGGCAATGGAGCGAATGCGAGCGCTGCTCGTCGGCGCGGGCGGCATGGGTCAGGCCTGGGCTCGGAACCTGCTGGAATGCGATGAGGTGACGCTCGCGGGCTGGGTAGACCTGCGAAAGGACGTGGCGGCCGAGGCCGCCGCGGCACTGGGCCTGAGCGATACGTTTATCGGGGCCACGCTCGGCGAGGCGTTGCGTGCTTGCCGGCCCGACTTCGTGGTCGATGTCTCGATACCCGAGGCCCATCACGACGTGACCCTGGAGGCGCTGGCGGCCGGGCTGCCCGTCCTGGGCGAGAAGCCGATGGCGGACAGCATGGCGCGGGCGCGTGCGATGGTGGCGGCGTCCGAGCGCTCAGGCAAGCTGTACATGGTCAGCCAGAGCCGTCGCTATAACACCGGCCTGCACACTCTGCGCCGGCTCATCGCCGATAAAACAGGGCCGCTTGGCATCCTGAATTCCGATTTCTATATCGGCGCCCATTTCGGCGGCTTTCGTGACGAGATGGACAGCCCGCTGATCCTGGACATGGCTATCCATACGTTCGACGCAGCGCGATTCCTTTCAGACGCCGATCCCGTCTCCGTCTATTGCGAGCAGTTCAATCCCGGCTGGAGCTGGTATCGCGGCGATGCCTGCAGCACCGCCATTTTCGAGATGACCGGCGGACTTCGCTATACCTACCGCGGCAGCTGGTGCGGCGAAGGCAGGCATACTTCGTGGGAAAGTGAGTGGCGCGCTGTCGGGCCGAACGGCACCGCGACCTGGGACGGCACGGGAACACCCGAGGCCGAATTGGTCGTGGCACAGGATGGCTTCTTCTCCACCGTGGCGCCATATCGACCCGAAGTGGAGGTGGAGCGGCCGGGTGGTATCGCAGGCTCGCTACGCGATTTTCTACATGCGCTCGACACCGGGGCGACGCCCATGGGCGAATGCCACGATAACATCAAGAGTCTGGCAATGGTCTTCGCAGCCATCGAGTCTGCCGCCGGCGGGCGGCGTGTGCCGGTGACGTTGTGAGCGTTGCGAGTCAACATGGATTCCGCCAGAGGAGACTGAGGGTACGGTGAAAGCGGCGCGCTGGCACGCGCGGAACGACATACGCGTCGAGGACGTGCCCGAGCCTGGGCCGCCCGGATCCGGCGAGGTGATCGTCCGGGTCGAGTCGTGCGGGATCTGCGGCACCGATCTCGAGGAATATCGTTCCGGCCCCTTGTTCGTGCCGGTCGGCACGCCGAACCCGCTGACGGGCCGCATGGCGCCGCTGATCCTCGGGCATGAGTTCGCCGGCGAGGTGGTCGAGGTGGGACGGGACGTGCCGCGGCTCAGGCCGGGCGACCGGATCACACCGGACACGCTGATTACCTGCGGCGCTTGCTACTGGTGCAGGCGGCACCAACTGCCGCTGTGCGACAGCCTTGCCGCGCTAGGCTTGATGGGCGATGGTGGTCTGGCCGAGTATTGCCGCGTCCCCGCCGCGATGTGCATAGCACTGCCAAACGGCTTATCCTCGGCCCACGCATCGCTGGCCGAGCCGCTGTCGGTGGCCGTGCGCGCCGTGCGGAAGGGACGTGTGTCGCTTGGCGAGACTGTTGCGATCTTCGGCGGCGGCACGATTGGCCTGCTGTGCCTGCAGGCCGTGCGGAATGCCGGCGCCGGTGCGGTGTACGTGGTCGAGCCGCTGGCCGCGCGGCGCGCGCTCGCTCTCAAGCTCGGCGCCACGGCGGCGCTCGATCCCGCCGCGGCGCCTGCCCAGGAGGCGTTGCGCGATCTGACCGGAATCGGCGCGGACGTGGTGATCGAGGCATCGGGAGCGGCGGCGGCGATCGAGCCTGCCATCGCGGCCACGCGGAAGGGTGGGCGCATCGTGCTGGTCGGCATACCGGTCGCCGCCTCGACCCTGAACTTCATGTCTATCGTGGCCACGGAGAAGGAGATTATCGGCTCACTTAGCCACGTATACGATGAGGATTTTGCCGCGGCCGTGCACCTGCTGGGCGAGGGCAGGGTGCATGCTGAAGCGCTCATTTCCGACCGCATCCCGTTGACCGACATCATCGAACGCGGCTTACACCGCCTGGAGGCGCATGCTGCCGATACGCTGAAGATCCTGGTATTGCCCAACGGGCAGGTCGCCCCTACCCGCCCGGCGGCCTATACCGAGGTGTAGCGTTGTCCCGGTAGCTCACGATGGATGACATTCATCGAGCCACCCCACAGCAGGCAGGCGATGTCCTAACCCTCCGCC
>JAQBPC010000243.1 GCA_028287725.1 Chloroflexota bacterium
CTCAGCCGCTGACCCACCTGCATATCGGTGCAGCGGGGACCAAAGTTCCGGACGAAGCCGCGGGGCTGGCAAGCACGCTCTCCTCGGGCAACGACGGACCGGCTGCATTTGCCGGGGCACTGGTGGAAGGACCCGGCATGATCGTAATTGCCGGCACCGGGTCTGCTGTCTACGGTGAGGCAGCCGACGGCAGAAGTGTATTGATCGGCGGCTGGGGTCCACTCGCAGGGGACGAGGGGAGTGGGTTCGCAATCGGGCGCGATGCATTGCGCGCGCTCACAATCGTTCTCGACGGGCGGGGAACCGCCAGCCCGCTCACGGACGCGCTCGCGAGCCACCTCAACGTCTCGACCCGGGAGTCAATGCAAGCCCGCATGTACCACCCACCGATGCCGCGCGAGGATATCGCCGCCCTCACCAGTATCGTTGCCGGTGCCGCCGCCGAGGGCGATGAGGTAGCGAGGAGCATACTTACCGCCGCGGCGTGCGACCTTGCAGCCACGGTCGCCGATGGCGCCAGGCTGTTGGATCTGCATGGAGCGACAGCACGCGTATCGACATTAGGCGGCGTGTGGAGCGCCGGCCCGCTCGTGCTCCAACCGTTCACTGAGCATCTCAGCCAGCTTGTCCCCGGGGCTTCCGTCCTGCCTGCGCGGTATCCGCCGGTGGTCGGCGCGCTGCTGATAGCGTATCGCCGGGCAGGCGTGCCCGTGTCCCCGGCGATGCTCGATCAACTTTCGCACGGACTCAACAGATGGGGGCTGCAGTAGCAAGCGGCCCGGTACACTGTGCCGTAGGTGATTGACGAGCTTCGAACGCCACGGCTACACTGTGCCCACGGACGAAGCCTTGCCGGCGTGGCGGAATGGCAGACGCAAGCGACTTAAAATCGCTCGGGTTTCCCGTGCGGGTTCGACTCCCGCCGCCGGCACCACCAGAGGCAGAATTGCTCCAAGTTGATGGTCGCCCTCGGGCGAATCTACTTGAGTGGGCCAAGAGTGGGCCGAACGCCGCACCCGGCCCAGCGATCGCCGCGCCGATAGCCAGGGCGACCTGCTGCGCTGTCAATGCAAGCGCATTGGCATCGGGGCTCGGGGTGATCTGAATGCCGGCGTGACCGTGCCGCGCCGAGATAGCCTTCAAATTCACACCAGCCGGCAGCTGGGTCACATGCGCGTGGCGCATTTCGGATATTCAACTCGAGGCGCTCACCACGGATGGGCTTTGCATGCCAATGTCGGGTGGCCGCCCTACGGTCATCGCTGACCCGGTATCAATGCTGTCGTCCACTTCATGTATACGGTCAACAGTTGACGGTCCAACCCGGCATTTGCTATATAAGTAGGCATCATGCGCTGGTCCCGATCCATGAAGAGTACGCTCAATCCTCTATGTCGAAGGAGCGCGATGTGTCGAAGTTGACGGACCGTGCAGATGGTCCCTGACGCGCGGCAACCCGTGGTGGTAGTGACTGATTTTGGCTTCACTGACGATTTGGCGGTGGAAAAAGCGGCGCTCGAACCGCTTGGTTGCAAGATCATTGGCGCACAATGCCGAACCGCCGAAGAAGTCGCGGAGGCGGTGAGGGACGCCGACTTCGTGCTTACCCAGTTCGCGCCCGTCACCGCGCCGGCAATTCAGGCCATGTCCAGGGCGCGGTTAATCACGCGCTATGGCATTGGTGTAGATAACGTGGACCTGGTTGCCGCGCGTGAGCGCGGCATCCCCGTCTATAATGTGCCCGACTATTGCATCGACGAGGTCGCGGACCACACCCTCGGGTTGATTTTGTCCCTTACCCGCCAGATCGCCCCGATATCCGCAAACGTCAAGGCCGGTGGCTGGAAGCGGCCGGCACCATTGCCAAAGTTTTATGCTCTGCGCGATCTGACCTCCGGCGTGGTTGGTTGCGGCCGGATCGGGCGGCAGGTGATCGCACGTCTCAGGTCCTACAGGACCAGGATCCTGGCCTACGATCCTGCCATGAACGCGGACCAGATCACGGCGCTCGGCGCGGAGCCTGTCTCGCTCGACCAGCTGTACGAGCAAAGTGACCTGGTGACGCTGCATTGCCCAAGTACGCCGGAGAATCGGCGGATGATTAATGCAAGCACGCTCTCCAGGATGAAGGCAGGCGTGATCTTCATTAACGTCGCGCGCGGCACACTGGTCGATCAGGGCGCCCTCATCGAAGCGCTGCGGAGCGGCAAGGTCGGCGCCGCCGGCCTGGACGTGACCGATCCCGAGCCTATCGAAAGCGATAGTCCTCTTCTGTCGATGAATAATGTGGTGATTACGAATCATTGCGCGTCCGGCAGCGACCAGGCGGCGGTCTTGTTGCGGCAGGGTGTCATCGACACGGTGGTGCTCACCTTGCGCGGCGAGCGGCCGGCCAGTTGTGTCAACGGAGTAAGCTCGTGAAAATGGAAACACTCGTGCCGTGGAAGAGAGGAGAGTGGGCCGGCGCCTGCCACGCCGGTCCTCGTGTGGAGCTATGAGCCTGGAGACGTTTAGCCTTGCCGGAAAGGTAGCGCTCGTGACGGGTGCGGCGGTCGGACTGGGGCGCGCCATGGCCCTCGGCCTGGCAGGTGCAGGCGCGGACGTGGCGGTGAGTGATGTCAATGTAGAGGGCATTCAAGACACCTGCCGCGAGATCGAGCGGCTTGGTCGGCGCAGCATTGCCGTTACCTGCGACAATGCGAAGCGCGAAGCCATCATGGCGCTCTTCGCAGAGGTCGATCGTGCCTTCGGCCGAATCGATATCCTGATCAACAATGTGGGTGCGGGAGCACGCTACCGTCCCGAGGAACTACCGTTCGAGGACTGGCAACGGGTAATCGACATCTCGCTCACCGGTACATTCCTCTGTGCCGTCCAGGCGGGTAAGCGGATGATCGCCCAGGGCACCGGCGGCAGCATCATCAACATCGGCTCGACCTGCGGCATGTCCGGCATGGGTCGTGGAAATCTGCCGCATGGCGCCGCCAAGGCCGGCGTCAATCAACTCACTCGTGATCTGGCGGTGGAGTGGGGACCGCACCGCATTCGAGTCAACTCTATCCAGCCCGCCCAGATCGCCACCGATGCCTGGGTCAATGGCATGACCAGCATGCCATGGGATTTCCAGGCGTTCGAGCAGCACCTGCTCAACGGCATTCCGTTGGGACGACTTGGGAAAGATAGCGATCTGGTTGGTCCCGCGATCTTCCTGGCGTCTGACGCCGCCGCGTTCGTCACCGGCCACCTCCTCTTCGTGGATGGGGGCAATCTGGCACTAAACGCGGCGGGCAGCATCACATGGCCCGCGCCCAAGGCGGACAGTTGATTTCGTCGTCGCGAGGCTCGGGGCGCGTATCCTTACGGCGCACAGTGATGAGATCGATGTCTATACGCCGATCTCATCGCTGTGCGCCTTCGCGGGGTTGGGCAGAATATCGTGTGCCAGATGGTGGTTGATTTGGACGACGTACTTGTCGACGCTGAGTCGCTACAGCGCTTTGTTGCGGCGGTGTTGGAGGCCGTAGGCATAACTCGGGAGGACGCCGCGATTACCGCGGACGTACTGGTTACGGCCGACCTGACCGGCCACGAATCACACGGGGTCGCAAGGTTGGAAGGCCAGTATGTGCGGCCCGTACAGACGGGCCAGATTCGCGCCGGGGGCGGGCTCGTTACCGTGCGCGAAACCGCGGCTACCCTGGTCCTCGATGCCGACAACGGGCTGGGCCATCCGGCGGCAAAGCACGCGATGGATCGCTGCATCGCCAAGGCGCGGGATGCCGGCACATGCGTGGCCGTGGTGCGGCGCAGCAACCACTATGGGATTGCAGGCTATTACCCGATGATGGCTGCGGCGCAGGACATGATTGGCGTGTGCTGCACCACGGCCGGGGCGCTGGTGGTACCTACCGGGGGCCGCACGATGTTGCTGGGCACCAACCCTCTCGCCTTCGCCGCGCCGGCCAGACGGAACCGTCCATTTATGCTCGACATGGCCACCAGTGTCGTGCCGATTGGCAAGGTAGAGGTAAAGGCCCGGCGCAATACGCCCTTGCCTCTAGGTTGGGCTGTCGACGGCACGGGGCAACCCACCACCGATGCGGCTGAGGTGCTTGAACGGACGTTCGGTGATATGACAGGCGGCCTCGTCCCCCTCGGCGGCTTGGAGGCGGGACACAAGGGCTTCGGCCTGGCGGCGATGGTCGATATCCTCTCCGGCGTGCTGGCGGGCGCTCAGGTAAGTCTGCATGTCCGCGAGGCAATGGGGAGTGGACACGGCGCAGGCGTCGGCCACCTCGTCGCCGCCATCGACATCGCTGCTTTCTTTGACTCGGTAGACGAGTTTAAGGATGCCATGGACACCTACATCGACGAGCTACACGCCGCGCCACGTGCACCGGGCACGGATCGCATAAGAGTAGCCGGCGAGCCGGAGTTCGAGGCCAAAGAGCACCACCTGCGCACTGGTCTGCCGCTGCACGCCGGTGTTGCGGCGTCCCTTCAGAAGCTGGGGCAGGAGCTGCAAGTGCCTCCGTTCGTGCTACTTGGTTGACAAGCTTGTCTTGGCTAGTCAACGGTCGACCGACTTGGCCGCGAAGGTAGACGAAGGTACTGACGCCTGCATGTAGTGTGCACGCGATGGAAGCGTACCTTCGTCTACAATCCACCACTCTACGCTTCGTGATGCGTGCTAATCGCCGGCGCCACTTCCTGGGCCAGTAACTGCGCGGTCTCCGTATCATGCCCATTTATCACAGCCAGAAAGTATTGCATTCCCGCATCGGCCAGTGCCTGATAGTGGATGATGGCTTCCTTGGGAGTGGCGAGCAGCGGGATTGTACGTAGATGGCGATCGGGGATACGGATGGTAGCCATCTTGCGCTCGAGGTCGGCGCGAGTCTTGGCCAATACCAAAAGCGGGGTATAGTGGCTGCGTAATATTGAGGCGTAGGGCCGCTCCAGGCGCTCGCAGTGCCCCCGCAATGCAGCAAACTTGCGCTGCACGTCGCTCAGGTCGAACGCGCCACCGGTCCACTCATGGGCGCCGAAATTCGACATATCGGCATATTGGGCAACCTGGCTTAAAGTGACGCGTTCGCCGCCGCCTGCGATCAAGATGGGCACGTGGGGCTGCTGTATAGGTCGCGGGGAGATGGTGGCATTGTCTACCTGAAAATATTTACCGGTGTAGGTGAAGGGCGCCTCGTTCCAGAGCCCGTGCACGATGCGCAGCGTTTCCTCCAGCGCCTCCTGGCGTTCACGCACGGGAGGGAACGGGATCTGCAACTGCGCGAACTCGGGGACATCGTCTCCGATACCGACGCCGAGTATCAACCTGCCGTTGCTCACCCGGTCTACATCGGCAGCTAGACGGGCAAGCAATGCGGGGCTGCGATAATAGA
>JAQBPC010000276.1 GCA_028287725.1 Chloroflexota bacterium
ATAACAAGGGCCACCAGCTCGGAACGGCGGAAGGCGCCGGCAAAGCCCAGCAGCAGGAGCGCGCGGTCACGCTGTCCAGCCAATGAGTCATCCAGTGTACTGACCATGGCCCGCACATCGGCGGTGACCGCCGCTTCCTTCCCCTGCTGGTGCGTGCCGTGCCGGCGCCGGATGCCGGCCGCGACCTGGCGCACCGCAGCGTCCGTGGTGGGGGAGGGGAAGCCCGCCGTCTAATGCGCCTGGGCAATGGCGCTCATGCGCCGCGTGATGGTGGACGGCTTGCGGTGACCGGCCAGATCGGCGAGATAGACGGCGACGGTCTCCGGCGTGGCCGGCAGCGGGGCGAGACGGTGACGGGCGCACCAGGCAGAGAAGTCGCGCCAGTCGGCCCGATAGGCGCGGCGGGTATTCGGGGCGACCGCATCAGACGCATAGTCACGCGCCCGCACGCGCGACGCGCTATATAACGAGAGAGCGCCCGTACCGTCGGCGACAGCCGGCAGGACGATCACGCCCGTCTCCCGCGCGGCCTCGTCGACCGCGCTCATGATGGCCTCCCGCGTGGCGGCGCCGCGAGCTCCCAGCGCTGGCAGCGATCCCGGACGTGCTGGATCAGCGCTGCGGTCTCCTCCACGTCGCCGTCCGGCGTCCGCTGGTCCTCCTTCCGCCATGCGAGCGCCCGCACGATGAGCGCATCCCACCGCTTCGGCAGCGCGATCCGCGCCCAGCGCGCCGCGACCGGCTTGGGCACCACGGCGCCGGCGTCGAGGGTGTAGAGGATGCGACACATCGTGAGCACGGCGTAGGCCTGATAGTCCCGATGTCGCAGGGGTGCGGGATCGACGGGCTTCCCCTCCCACCAGTCGTGGTGCATCAGCGCGGCCACCGCGCGGCGCATGTCGTCCGGCGAGACGGGGTCGATCAGGTTGGCGGGCGGCGGCCCGGCCACGACGACGCCGTGGTCCCGCAGGATGGCGCGCTGCAGCACCCAATCACTGGCGAGCTGGTCCCGGACGAGGACCTCGCCCGCGCCGCCGTGGATGTGCGGATGGTGCGCGTGGGCCGGGTCGTAGCGGCGGAGGGCCGCCAGGGGGATATAGGCGGCCTCGACCCACGTGGCCCAGGGCGAATCGCCGGCATTGAAACACGCATGCAGCGCTTGGAGGGCGGCGAAGGCGTGGTCCGGCAGGTCGGCGTCGGTGACGACCACCAGGTCGATGTCGCTGCTATCAGGGGAGAAATCGCCTTGGGCGAGCGAGCCGGACAGATACATGGCCCGGAGGCTCTCGCCGAGGATGCGTCGCATACCGGCGAGGAGGTCGCCTATCGCCGCGTTCACGTCGGGGTACGGCGTCGGCCCGGCGGCTCCCGGCGCCGCTCGATCGCCGATGGCCTGGTCCTCGGTACGGGCCACCCTATCGCCCCTTCTGTGACTATCGATACTATAGCATTATCACTTAGGCACAAAGGGGCATACTGTGGCAAGCGAACAGCCCGCACCGTTTCTCCCGCCCGAGGAGACGATGCTGGGCCATCTTGGCATTCAGATTACGGAGCGATCGGCGGATCAGTGCTCGGGCACCATGCCAATTGATCGGCGGACTGTCCAGCCTGCCGGAGTGGCACACGGCGGTGCGTTGATCACCCTGGCGGATACGCTGGCCTCTCTCGGCACGCTCGGCAACATTGACACGGCGAGCCAATTTTGCGTCGGCCAGGAGATTAACGCAAGCCTGCTTCGGCCCGTCCCATCGGGGAGCACCGTCAATGGTGTGGCGACCGTGCTACATCGTGGCCGCACCAGTATGGTCTGGGATGTGCGCATTACCAACGCCGAGGGAAGGACCGCCGCGGTCTGCCGATGTACGATTGCCATTCGCCCGCTGGAGCGGCGATCCTAGCGTACGCCCGCTCAACACCGCAGACGCTGTAACCAGCGCGAAAATTGACAGCGCCCCACCCCTATGGGACACTCGTAGTAAGGGCTTAGACGGAGCCAGTAGGGTATTTATGCCTGTCAGAGAGCCTTCAGTTGGTGCGACGAGGGCCTGGCTACGGTATCCGAAAATCACTCCTGAGCTGGATCGGCGTCGGTAAACGGCCGTAGCTGATCCCGGGCACGCCGCCCGTTACCCCGGCGCGAGCATGAACACGTGCTCGGTCGAGTGGGCTTGCACCATGAACGCAGGTCAATGAGGGTGGCACCGCGGGAAGCGACCCCGTCCCTTTGAGGGATGGGGCTTTTTGTTTTTCAGTGGTTGCTTGGTAAGGAAAAAGTAATGACGACGGAAGCAACAGGGCGGCGGTTCACCCCGGTAAACACACAACCTGACTTTCCTGCCATGGAGCGCCGCATGCTGGAATGGTGGCGCGATCAGGGCATCTTGGAGAAGTATCTCACTCGGAACCGCGAGAGCGAACGCCGGTATAGCTTCATCGATGGCCCGATTACTGCCAACAATCCGATGGGTGTACACCACGGCTGGGGTCGGACATATAAAGATCTCTACCAACGCTTCCACACCATGCTGGGCGAGGAGCAGCGGTACCAAAACGGCTTCGACTGTCAGGGCCTTTGGGTAGAGGTCGAGGTCGAGAAGGAGCTCGGTTTCAAGTCGAAGCGCGACATTGAGTCGTATGGCATCGCGGCATTTGTGGAGAAGTGCAAAGAGCGCGTGCTAAAGTACGCGGCAATTCAAACTGAGCAGTCGATCCGCCTCGGCTACTGGATGGATTGGGATAACTCGTACTACACGATGTCCGATGAGAACAACTACACCATCTGGATGTTCCTGAAGACGTGCTTCGAGCGTGGCTGGATCTACAAGGGGCACGACGTTCTGCCCTGGTGCTCGCGTTGCGGTACCGGCCTTACCGAAAATGAGATGGCCGATGAGTACCGTGATGTTACGCATACGAGCCCCTATGTGAAATTGCCCCTGCTTGACGAGCCCGGCGCGGCTCTGCTGGTCTGGACCACCACGCCCTGGACCTTGGCGGCAAACGTCGCTGCAGCGGTCAAGCCGGACCTGATGTATGCGAGGGTGCAGCAGGGCGACGAGGTTTTTTACCTGGCGCAGAGTCTTCTCTCGGTATTGCGAGGCGAGTATGAGGTACTCGACACGCTTCCCGGTGCCGAGCTGGTCGGTAGGCGCTACCGCGGCCCGTTTGACGAGCTACCGGCGCAGCAAGGTGTCGAGCATCGCGTAATTGGCTGGGAAGAGGTCAGTGACACCGATGGTACGGGCATCGTGCACATAGCTCCCGGCTGTGGACGCGAGGACTACGCGCTCTCGAAGGTAGAGGGTCTGGCCGTGCTCGCGCCGATCGACGAGAACGGCAACTATGTCGAGGGGTATGGATTCCTTACAGGCCTGCATTCCAAGGAAGTCGTGAAGGCCGTTCTGGCTTCACTTAAAGAGAAAGACCTGCTCTATAAATCCGAGGAGTACCGCCACCGCTATCCGCACTGCTGGCGGTGCGGCACTGAGCTGGTGTTCCGCCTGGTGAACGAGTGGTTCATCAGCATGGAGGAACTTCGGCCGCAATTGATCGACGTCGTGAACCAGATCACCTGGATCCCGGAGTTCTGCCGCGATCGCGAGCTCGACTGGCTGCGGAACATGGGCGACTGGATGATCTCCAAGAAACGTTACTGGGGCCTCGCTTTGCCCATCTACGACTGCGCCGCTTGCGGACGCTTCGAGGTGATCGGCAGCGAGGATGAGCTGCGCGATCGCGCGATCGAAGGCTGGGATGACTTCGCCGGTCACTCGCCGCATCGCCCGTGGATCGATGCGGTGAAAATTGCATGCCCCACGTGCGGGCTGCCGTTGTCACGCGTGAAGGACGTCGGTACGCCCTGGCTCGACGCCGGCATTGTCCCGTTCTCGACGCTCGACTACCGGCACGACCGCGCATATTGGGAAAAATGGTTCCCGGCAGATTTCATTACCGAGAGCTTTCCCGGCCAGTTCCGTAACTGGTTCTACGCCTTGCTGGTCATGGGCACGGCCCTGGCAAGCGAGCCGCCGTTCCTTACCTGCTTCGGCTTCGCCACCTTGCTCGACGAGACCGGTCGTGAGATGCATAAGTCGTGGGGCAATTCAATTCCGTTCGAGGAAGCGGCGGATGTCGGCGGCGTCAGCATCAAGGACAAAAAGAAGTACCCGCCCATGGGCGCCGATGCGATGCGCTGGATCTACCTGGGCCAGAACCCGGCAAGCAACCTGCGATTTGGCTATAGCGTGGCCGAGGATGTGCGGCGCCGTTTCTTCCTGACGCTCTGGAATGTCTACTCCTTCTTCGTGCTCTACGGCAATCTGGATGGCTTCGACCCAGGGAAGGCCGCGCCTCCGGTAGCGGAGCGCAGCGCGCTCGACCGCTGGATGCTGGCTGAGCTGCATGCGGCCGTGGTAAGCGTCACCGCTGCCCTGCAGCGGTACGATGCCGCTTCAGCCACGCGCGATCTCGAGAACCTGGTCGATTTGCTCTCAAACTGGTACGTCCGTCGCAGCCGGCGGCGATTCTGGAAGGGCGAGGACGATCTGGACAAGGCCTCGGCATATCACACCTTGTACGAGGTGCTGACGACGGTCACGCGATTACTCGCGCCGATGGTGCCGTTCCTCGCCGAGGAGTTGTACCAAAACCTCGTGGCGACCGTGGATCCGGCCGCACCGCCCAGCGTGCATCTTACGGACTGGCCGGTTGCCGACCTGTCGCTGGTCGATCAATCGCTCATCGAAGCCACTCGCCTGACGATCCGCGTGGTCGGCCTTGGCCGTGCTGCACGCAACGCCGGGAAGCTCAAGGTACGCCAACCGCTGGCAGCCGCGTTGGTACACACCCGGCGACCCGAGGAGTGGGATAAACTCGCGCCATTCCTCGATCAGATTCAAGAAGAGCTGAACGTCAAGAGCGTCGAGTATCTGCAGGATGACGGCGACGTTGCGCAGTATGTGCTGCGGCCGAACTTACCGGCGCTCGGACCACGGCTTGGTCCGGACATGCCGAAGTTGGTTGCTGCACTGAAGACACTCGATCCAAATGATGCGGTTGCCAGGTTGCGGCGCGGCGAGCGTCTTGACGTGCAAATTGGAGATCGCGCGATTAGCCTGGGCATGGATGACGTCCAGCCGCAGGCGACCGCGCGAGCTGGGTATGCGGTGGCCGAGGAGCACGGGTACCTTGTCGCGTTAGCGACGGAGCTCACCCCCGAGCTGGTCGATGAGGGGCTTGCTCGCGAGGTGGTGCACCGGCTTCAGACGCTGCGCAAGCAGGCCGGCTTCGACGTAGCCGACCGTATCGTAGTCGCCCACGAGGTGGGCGAAGCCTTGCAGCGTGTCATGCGGAACTGGGGACCGTATATCGCAGCGGAGACGCTCGCTGTCGAGCTGCGCCCTGGACTGGATGGTATCGAAGGCTTCAAGGACACTGCACCGATCGAGGGTGAGGAGGCCACGTTCGTCCTGCGGAAGGCCTAACAAGAGGGGAACGCGCAGGGCGCTAGCGTACAGTGCAGCCTACCAATTGTCCATGGTGCCGCGGCGCGCAAACATGGGTGCAGCGCGCCGCGGCAGCCTTCCGGAGCCTGGCTTACCGGTCATCGATGGCCCGTGGGAGGGGACCTGCGTGGACACAGATGCGGCGCGTGACGAGACCGTTACCTTTCCAGTCACACACTCGATCCTCTCACATGGTGTGCTGCTGAGCGAGGTTAGCTCGCGGTATGACATTGGGGCGCCGCGTTCGTGCACACTCCTGCATCACGGCCTCAATGATTCGTACCTGCTCCGCA
>JAQBPC010000278.1 GCA_028287725.1 Chloroflexota bacterium
CGGGCACGCACGATCCCAAGACCGTTCAGAAGTTCCTCGACAAGGTCGCAACGGATATTACATACGGACCCAAGCCGGCAGAAGTCGGGGTCGTGGACGGCCAGGTTACGATAGTCCACGAATCGACGCTTGGCAGGCAGCTCGACATGGTTGCCGCCCGCCGCCAGCTAAACAGCGAAGTCGACAAGCACAGCTCATTTGATCTCAACGTGCCGCTCCAATTCCCGTCGTCGCCGATTTCACACGACGTGGCGCAACAGGCCGTCGACCAGGCACAGAATCTCCTGAGTCAGCCCGTGTACTTTAGCTCGCTCGCAAAGGTCAGGGCGTGGTACCTGAAGCCTAGCCAGCTGGTGCATCTGTTGACGTTTGCGCCCCGCCAAGACCCCACAAAAGGATGGATCGTGGGAATCGGCCTGAATACCAAGAAGCTTGCAGGCACGATGGCGCCTATTGCCGCGGCGGTGAATCATGCGCCGGTGCCGGCTTACTTTAAGTTCGTGGAAGCGGCCAACGGGCAACCAGACACGGCCGTCCCGTATCCTGACAGCCCCGGCTTGGCTATTAATATTAAGAAGGCGGCTCAAGCAATACTTGCGTCTCCGTCAAATGGGCATACCGCCGTCATTCCGTTTGATCACCCACTCGCCAAATTCACGCTTGCCGATGCTCGGACGTTGAACCTGGACACCCTCCTCGGCAAAGGCGTTGCTGATCTGACTGGGTCTGGCCGAAAACGAGTCGCGAATGCCCAGGCCGCATCAGGCATGCTGGACAGCATCCGATTGGCGCCAGGTCAAACGTTGTCGGTGACTACGGTCATCACACCGGTTGCCAAGGCAAACGGTTTTGTGCCGGAAGAAGGCGGCTTCGGGCTTAAGTACGATATAAGCGGCACCAATGGCGGACCAAATCAGGTCGCGTCCGCGCTATTCCAGGCGGCATACAAAGCCGGCCTCACCATCGTGCAGCGTGCATCGTATCCCAATGTGACGACATTTAACGGGCTGCCTGGTACAGACGCCATCGTTCATGCTCGACCGCACGGCGCCGATCTGCGGTTCGTCAACAACACGAATCAGGTGATTCTTGTCGGGACCGTGGTTAGCAATGGCTACGTCACGGGCTACGTGTTCGACAACAGTGCCACCCATCGCATAACCGCCACAACCGGCCCGATCGTGACGTTAAATCAGGATGGGACTATTGACGCCCAGATCGGCCGGACCGTCAGCGGTGACAGGTCTCAGCAGGACCACGTTCAAACGCATTACAACAATATCAGCCAGTACCCATAAGGCGCGCTGTCCTTTATATGACGCCCTTGGTGCTCGGTATCCTATCCCCGAGCGCAGGATCGACTCGTGTCGCAGCGTACAGAGCGCGCGCAAAGGCTTTGAATACCCCCTCGACGCGGTGATGGTCGTTGGACCCTGCCAGTATCCGCGCATGCAAATTGCAGCGGGCCTCTGTCGCCAGGGAGTGGAAAAAGTGCGGAATCATCTCGGTCGGCAGTGCGCCGAGCATCTGGCCCTGCAGCTGTAAGTCGAGTGCCGCGTAGGGACGGCCCGATAGATCCACGGCTACAAGGGCCAGCGCATCGTCCATCGGAACGATCGCGTGTGCCATTCGCGTAATCCCACGCCGTTCGCCGAGTGCTTCGCGCAGAGCGATCCCGAGCGCGAGCCCCACGTCCTCGACTGTGTGATGTGCGTCTACGTGCAGGTCGCCTTCGGCATCGATCGTCAAGTCGAACACGCCATGGTGCGCCACGAGCTCAAGCATGTGGTCCAGGAAACCTACCCCGGTCTTGATAGCGGCGGTGCCCGCGCCGTCAATTCCCCAGGTAACCGAGACACGAGTCTCGCCCGTCACTCTCGTGCAGGAGCCGATTCGCGGATCCATCATACCTCCACTATAGTAGGCCGCCCTTGGCGGTCGTATCGACTAACTTCAGCTTGCGCGAACCAACACATGGTCGTAGCGACGAAATCCGTACGGCGACCAGCACCCTCATCATGACCAGGCCACGCCGGCGTGAAAGTCTTCCACTGGCTATGCTAATGCGCCTTGGACGGCGAGGCCAGCCACACACGAATCACCGCTTCTGCGGCGCGTCGAATGAGCGGCACGGCGCGCGCGAACGCCTTACTATAACCCATCGGACCATCTCCGATGGAGAACGCGGCAGCCAGCCCTGCCTTGTACAACATGCCCAGCTCGTCTCCGCGCACGCTGCCCGCAAGCGCCACGACGGGCACGCCCTGGCGTGACGCTCTGCCGAGCACACCGCTGATCACCTTACCGCGCGCGGTTTGACCATCAATTCGGCCCTCGCCCGTCAGCACTAAATCCGTGCCCTCGAGCGCCTGGTCGAAGCGCGTTGCCTCCAGCACAAGGTCGATACCGGGTTCGGCAAGCGCTCCGATTGCCAGAAGGCCGCCTGTTAGGCCTCCCGCGGCGCCGGCGCCGGACCGAAAGGCAAGATCAATACCTAGATCGCGAGAAACCACCGTGGCGAAGCGCTCGAGATTAGTTTCTAGAATAGGAATGTCGGTGGGCCTCGCACCCTTTTGTGGTCCGAAGACGGCAGCCGCGCCTTCCGGGCCAATGAGCGGGTTCC
>JAQBPC010000281.1 GCA_028287725.1 Chloroflexota bacterium
GCCTGCCCATTAACAAGTAACCGAGCGGGACGCTTCCGTCGAAGAAGAGGATACAGACGCTCATGACGCGCCCGCGCAGGTAGTCTGGCGCTCTCGTTTGCAGCATGGTAATAGCCATCGTGGCAAAGGTAATCTCCGCGCCGGCTACAATCGCGATGAGCACCACGGACAACAGATAGTAGCGTGAGACTGCAAACACCGCCTCCACCACAGCGAAGACCAGCGTGGCGATCAGCACGCGGCGGATAGTTGGCTGCTGGTGGCTCCAGGCCAGCCACAGCACCGCGATCAAGGATCCCCCGCCGGACGCGGCCGAGAGAAAGCCAAAACCACTGGCTCCAACATGCAGCACATCCGTGGCCAAGAGGGGAAGCACGACGTTGAAATTCGAGCCGAAGAGCAGGACGAAACCCACCACGAGGATCACCCACGCTATCGCCGGCGTGTTGCGGACATAAGCCACACCTTCGCGCAGACTCTGCCACGTTGTCTGCGGCGCGTCCGCAGTCGACTGTCGAGGCGCCTGAGCGTAGAGCTCGCGACTGTTGATCAACGCTAAACCCACGATCGACGCCACGAAGCTGAGCGCATTAAGCAGGAAAAGTGTGGCCACGCCACTGCCGGCGATGATGATGCCGCCAAGCCCCGAGCCCACGATGCGCGTCAGATTGGCGAGTGACGAGTTCAGTGCAATGGCGTTCGGCAGATCCGTGCGCCCAACTAACTCGACAACAAAGGCCTGGCTCGTGGGCCTGCCGAGGCAGTTCGTGAGCCCAAGTAGCAGTGCCAGGACATACAGTTGCCAGAGTTGGACGTTACCGGTCACGATGAGTGCCCAGAGAATGAAGGCCTGGATCATGGCTGCCGACTGGGTCGAAAGCAAAACCCGCCGTTTGGGCCAACGATCGGCGAAGACCCCTCCGAGGAGCGAGAAGAGCAACACCGGCAGAGCTTGCAGCGCGCCCACCAGGCCGATTTGGACGGCGCTGTGACTGAGCTCCAGCACCAGCCAGCTTTGCCCGATGATCTGCATCCATGTGCCGATCAAGGAGATCATCTGGCCGAACCAGAACAGCCGATAATTGCGATGACGTAGTGAGCTGAAGGCGCGCAACAGCGCTGTTTCCGGATGCGGCGGGTTGAGGCTCGTGCGAGCAGGGTCTTCCCGAGTGGGGGGTAAGAACGCACTCATTGCTGCATTCTAACCCAACCCTCACGCCGAGGCTGTATCCAGCGGAACAGCACGGGCACTACAAATAAAACATAGCCGTCCGGCTGCGGAACCCTAAAGCATCCCAAGCCGTGGGCTTCAGCCCGCTTCGGTCTCGGGTCTCATTGGCGCTATCGAAATACCGGGGCGAGACCTACCAAGTACTGCGATCCGATGAACGGCCGATCGCTGCAGATCGCATCGTCCGCATGGTCGTTGGGCACGAAAGGCGAACACAAGCACCTCAGGTCCGTAACCTTCGACAAAGCCGGATCCGGTTATGCCGGTATCTCGTCCGGCAGGTCGCGCTCCGGCAGGGGAAGCACTTCCCCAGAGGTCCCGATCGCGCCGTCCGTATAACGCACCTGCACCTTGCCGTCGCCAAATTGTTCGTGGTAGAGGCCCGCGTAGATTCCGCCCCGCTCCAGGAGCTCCCGGTGCGTTCCGCGCTCGGCGATACGGCCGCCGTTGACCACCAGGATCTGGTCGGCTGCCAGAATCGTCGAGAGGCGGTGCGCCACGGCGAGCGTGGTCCTGCCGGCCATTAGCGGCTCCAGCGCTTGTTGGATAAGCCGTTCCGAGCGTGTATCGAGAGCGCTCGTCGCCTCATCCAAAATCAGGATATGCGGGTTCTTTAGAATTACCCTGGCAATCGCCAGCCGTTGTTTCTCACCGCCTGAGAGCTTGTAGCCCCGTTCGCCGACCAGCGTGTCGTAGCCTTCCGGCAGCTCCATTATTCTGTCGTGGATATAGGCTGCTCGAGCAGCCTCGATCATCTGCTCGTCCGTGGCGCCAGGCACGCCGTAGGTCAAGTTGGCGCGGATCGTGGCATGGAGGAGATAGGTTTCCTGCGTCACTATGCCAATATTCCGGCCGAGGCTCTCGAGCAAGATATCCCGCACGTCGTGTCCGTCTATCTCAATGCTCCCGGCGGATGTATCGTATAGCCGCGGCAGCATATAGGTGATGGTGGTTTTGCCCGCGCCGCTGGGCCCAACCAGTGCCACGAGCTGCCCGGGCAGTGCCTCGAAATCGACGTCGACGAGTGCGGGCTGGCCGGGCACATATTCGAAGCCAACGTGCCGATACCGTATATGTCCCTTTGCATCGTGAAGGTCAACGGCATCGGGATGATCCGTTATCTCCAGCGGCATGTCCAGATACTCGAAGATGCGGTCGAACAGCGCCAGCGCACCCTGGATGTCGACGTTGACGTTCAGCAGGCCGCCCAGAGGCATGAATAAACGGCTCTGCAAGGTGGTGAACGCCACCAGAGCGCCAATGGAAAGCGTGCCGCTGATGATCTGCCGGCCACCGAAGTAGTAAATCAGGGCTGGCGCCACGGAAAAGAAGGTCTGGATCAGCATGAAGAACCAGCGGCCGATCATGCTCTGGCGGATCTGCAGCGCCATCAGGTCCTCGTTTGCCTTAGCAAATCGGTCGGTCTCGGCGCGCTGACGCCCAAAGCTCTTGACCAGCAGTGCGCCGCTAACGCTCAGCGTCTCCTCGAGAATGGACGACAGGTTGGCGAGCGTGATCTGCGTGTCTTTGCTGACGCCGCGCCGAATCTTGCCCATTTTATACGTCGGATAGAGAAAGAACGGCACCAGACAGAGCGACACCAGCGTGAGCTGCCAGTTCAGCTGAAACATCACGAACAGCGTGGTCAGCACCACCACCACGTTACTGAGCACCGAGCTGAAGGTGTCGGTGACCACCGACTGCACGCCATTGACGTCGTTCGTGAGCCGCGACATAATCTCGCCGGTCCGCGTCGCGGTGAAGAAGCGCAGCGACATTGCCTGCAGATGTCCGAAGAGGCGCACCCGGAAATCGCGCATCACCCTCTGGCCCACGGTTGTGTTCAAGTAGGTCTGGCCTACGTTCACCAGGCCGCTCACCACGGGGGTGAAGAACATGACGGCCACCAGGAAGGTGAGCTCGTTCAGGTCCTTGTGGCGTAAGGCCTGGTCGATAATGAGCCCCATTACCACGGGATTGACCAGCCCGAGTCCGGCCCCAATCAAGATCGCCAGCAGCACGAACAGGGATCGGCCCCTATAGGGGTAGAACGCGCGGGCCACCCGGCGGAAGGTGCCTCGCTTGGCCTTCTGCTCGGGCATTTGGCGCACGCGCCCCATCATATGCATATCCCGTTGCTCCTAGGTCCTGAGAATGATTTTGCCAAAGTGATTGCGTTGGGCCATCAGCCGGTGGGCCAATGGCGCGTCCGAAAGTGGGAGAATGCGATCGATGACCGGGTGGAGGCGTCCGCGCGCTACGAGATCGCCGATCTGGCGGTAGCGGTCGGCTGCTTGATACGGCGGCAAAGTGCCGGCACTCAGGCCAAGCACGCTGATGCCGCGCGGCACGATCTGCCGCAAATCTACTTGTACCTCGGCGCCACCGACAAGGCCGACGGCGATCAGGCGGCCGCCGGGAGCCAGGCACTCGAGGCTCCGCGTGAACGTTTCGCCGCCGACTGAGTCGAGAATCACGTCGACACCACGGTTATTGGTCATACTCTTTGTCTGAATTGCGAAGTCCGACCGCGCATAATTGATGACGAAATCGGCGCCGAGCTGCCGTGCCCGCTCAAGTTTTGCGTCGGTACTCGCGGTAGCGATCACGCGTGCGCCTAGCAACTTCGCGATCTGGATCGCCGCGACCCCCACGCCGCCACCGGCCGCGTGTATCAGCACGGTCTGGCCTGCCGCGATCGCGGCGCGGTCGACCAACGCTTGCCAGGCGGTTAGCGCCGAAAAGCCTAGCGCCGCCGCATCTTCGTAGCGCATGTCCCGCGGCATCGGCAACACAAGCGACGACGGCACCGTCACATACTCCGCATACGTACCGTCGCGCAGCCTGCCAAGGGTTTC
>JAQBPC010000335.1 GCA_028287725.1 Chloroflexota bacterium
CGTCCTTACTTGCCGGCCATCGCGCAGGCGACGTGCCGGTGGTGCACGCCCTGCTTGCCTTGATGTTGCTGCAAGCGTCTCGCTTACCGGCACGGACCGATGCCGGGGGCGACTTGTTGCTCCTGGAACAGCAGGATCGCAGCCTGTGGGACCGGCGGCTGATCGCGCTCGGCATGTCGTCCCTGGCGCGCGCCGCGCAGGGCGAGGAGCTCAGCGTCTATCATCTGCAGGCCGGGATTGCGTCCTGCCATGCCGCGGCAGCATCCGAAGCGGACACGCCATGGCCCGTCATTCTTGGGTACTACGACCAGCTATTGCATCTCACTCCATCACCCGTGGTGATGTTGAATCGAACGGTAGCGTTGGCCAAAGTCTGCGGGGCGCAGGCCGGGCTGGCGGAACTGGATCGCATCCAGCACGAAGCTGCGCTTACCGGCTATTACCTGTTACATGCCACCTATGCCGACTTCCATCGCCAGCTCGGCGACAGCGGGAAGGCGAAGCTGGCCTACGCCCGTGCCCTCGCCCTGGCCGGCACGGCGCCCGAACGACGCTTCCTGCAGCGACGTCTTGAGGCGTGCGGCGAGGGCATGGCATAGCGCGGCGGCCAATATCCGGCATACCGATTACTCTGGAGCATTCTGACCTCGGCAGGCGGGACCACCTCCGATAATGTGGCCCATCTGATATGGTGAAATAGGAGCGCCTCGAGGCGTATCTGACGAAAATCACCTTGAAAGCGAGGCAGGAACATGGCCGACGCCGCTATCAGCACCGCGAATGCCGTATGGAACGGCGATCTCGTACATGGCAAGGGTAGCTTCACGCTTGGGAGTGGCGCGGCCGGGCCGCTGCCGGTCACCTGGGCGGCTCGCACCAAGCGTATGCCCGGAACGACCAGTCCCGAAGAGCTGATCGCCGCTGCCCACGCCGCCTGCTTCGCCATGGCCTTTTCGAACACGCTCGCCTCGAAAGGCACGCCGGCTACTCAACTCGATGTAACCGCGGCTTGCACCTTCGCACCCGTCGACGGCGGCTTCAAGATCGCCTCCATGGACCTGAATGTGCGCGGCCAGGTGCCCGGCCTCGACCAGGCCGGTTTCCAGGCGGCGGCAAAGGAAGGCGAGCAGGGCTGCCCCGTCTCCAACGCCCTCCGCAACAACGTGCAGATCAACCTCACGGCGGAGTTGCAGAGCTAGTATCGGCCGGCGAGTGGATGCGCGTAGCAGCTGGTAGAATCTCGAAATAGTCTAAGCACAGAACAGGGGGCGCTGATCGCCCCCTGTTCCCGTCCCCGGTACGAGCGTTACTCCGGCTGCCAAAGGCGTTCGCACAGGTTGTCGAGTGGTGCAGGTCGAACCGCAACTCAGCCGGCCACGCTATCGGCGGGCCGTAGCGTGGTCGAAAGCCCACGTTCGTACATCCCGTCAATCCACTGGTCTCTACCCTGATCTTCAAGCGACAGTACGGCGCAATCAATGCCAACATCGGCTCTCCGCAGGCGTACCCATCGGATGGACCGGACGGGTTGGCGAAAGCTATCCAGCAGCAAGGTGATCCCCAGCGCTTCCAGATGCGCAAGCGTCAGCAGCCAAAGCGCCGGACGGAGGCCCACGCGCAAGTACCCGCCGGCCACGCGGCCCGCCAGCGCTAATCCCACCGCGCCCGCGCACCACTTGTATGCGCTGGAGTAGTAGCGTGGCAGTCGCCGGAACCGCGACAAGCACGCCAGCATGCCGGCGGCTTGTACCACCACCAGAGCCGCAATCGGCATGCGCAACTGCCCCGGCGCCTCCGGACAAAGCCGGCATGCGGCCAGCGGGGCCGCCACGGTGAACACCGCATCTGCCTGCCTATCGATCCGTCGCTGCCTGCGGAGGGCCACAGGATCACCGACTCGCCGCGCCAGGATTCCATCCGCCAGGTCGGCAAGCACACTCACCGCCATAAGCGTGCTGCAGGCTGTCCGTTTCCCCTGCCATGCCAGGCGGAGTAACCAGACAGCCACGAACAAGCGCGCAAGTGAGATCCCTGCGGGGGCGTGACGTAGCATAACCGCGCCACGCCCCAATGCTGGCCCGCTGAGGCGCACCTTATGTGAAGTGCGTTCTATGCGGGAATACTGAGGATGATTTTGCCGAACTGCTCGGCTTCCTGCATTCGCACCTGGGCTGCGCCGGCTTCCTCCAATGGGAAGACCTTGTCGATGGCGGGCCGCAAGCCTCCCTCGCCGAACAGCCGCAGCATCGCGGCAAACTCCGACGGAAGACCCATGGTGGAGCCACGCACATCAAGCTGTTTCCAGAAGATGCGCCGCAGCACCGTCTCCGGCACGGCGCCCAGCGTGGAGCCAAACACCACCACGCGCCCACCGGGCCGCACCACGTCGAGCACCTGGTTGAACGTCGCGCCGCCCACGCTATCGATCACCACATCGGGTCCTTTGCCACCGGTAGCGGCGCGAACCTCTTTCACCCAGTCGCTGGTGTTGTAGTTGAAGCCGGCGTCGGCGCCGAGCGTGGCCGCACGCGCCAGCTTCTCGTCCTTCCCGGAAAGCACCAGGACACGCGCGCCGAGGTGCCGCGCAAGTGTCAGGGCAAAGGTGGAAACGCCGCCGCCGATGCCGGTGACAAGCACGGTCTCTCCCGCTTTCACCTGACCTCGGGTGTTGACGGCGCGATACGCCGTGAGCCCGGCCAGCGGAATGGCCGCCGCTTCCTCCCACGAGAGCCCCTCAGGCTTGGCATAGACGTTGCTCGCGGGGATGCGCACAAGCTGGGCGTAGGTACCGTTATCGGCGCCGAGCCCAAGGATGCGGAAGGAGGCCCCCTGGGCGCTGGGATCGTCACCCCAATCGAGCGCGGGGTCGATCACCACGGCCTGCCCAGGCGTGACATTGCTCACGCCCTCGCCCACGGCGGCCACCTCGCCGACGCCGTCCGCGCCAGGCGTCGACGGCAGCTTAATCCCGGCATACTGGCCGGTGCGGATGAACACATCGCGCCGGTTCAGTGCCGCCGCCCGCAGCTTCACCACGACCTCACCCGGCCCTGGCACGGGGTCCTCGATCTCTTCCAGCCGCAGAACCTCAGGGCCCCCTGTCTCGCGCTGCACGATCGCTCGCATCCGGCACCATCCCTCTTATCAGGTCTCACCGGGGTCGTCATGGACCCGCCCGGGCCTCACCCCGATCGCTACGTTCAGTGTACTGGAGCAGGCATTGGATCCGCGCACGGCGTCGCTGTTGCACCGTTCCCTGGCGGGCGTGTCGTATGTAGTCGTGGGGGAGGCTGAATCACAGATGACGCAGACAGCGCAGATTACACAGAAGAGTAGTGGTGCAACGCGACGTAGCGGGAAGGCAAGGGTGGAGCAGCTAGCGTTGAGCCCGGGGTATCCACCTGAAGGGAAGGGTCGTGCCTTTCGCCTTCGTTCAGAGTAAACTTTCCACTCCCGGTGCCACCATACTCCGGGTAAACTTATGCCAGGAAATGCTGGGTGCGCTTCAGCTACTTACTTACGCTTGGAATGCCAAAGGCTACTCGTGTCCAACATTGCTTCATTTCCGCAGCCAGAGAACTGGTGCCGTGATTGTCACAGTGCCGGCGCTACATGGTCGCCGTACAGCCGGCGACTACGCTACTGAGAAGCGGCCTCTAACGTTCATATCAAGCCATGGGAGGCGGTGAAGCATGGTGGCTCACTACGGCTGTGCTGACGTTGCGCTCATGCCATGTTGAGCAATAAATACACTGTGGTGTCGTCCGCTATGCCGGGCCTGGTCGAGGCATGGTCTTCGCAGCGGCTCCCATTTGAGCCGAAGGGTTGGTTGGCTGACTTTAGAAACGATCTACGTCAGACGGTCCGAACGCTCAGGATTGGGCCTTCGCGGATCCTACACGCCGTCTACGCTTCGAACGATCCGACGCGGTGCGATGCTGAAAACATCCTGTTCTACAACATTGGATCAGCGGCCTTCTCTAGCGTAGACACCCAAGGGGTCCGGTTTGAGCGCGCTTTCGACTGTCCGGAACCTCCATCGCCGACAGATCCGTCAACTCACTACGTTGCGTACGCAATCGGACGTGCTGGAGATAGTTTTATCTACTGGACGGAACGGCGGACTCTCGCGGCGTGGTCGGATCTCGCGATATCTCCCTTCACGTCGTCTTTGCGGCCGGCTTCTGCATGGTACTGGCTGAAAACCGGGAGACTGCACCAGCTGGACCACCTGAACCTGATACCTAGCCAGTACGGTCTTAGCATCACGCTGACG
>JAQBPC010000345.1 GCA_028287725.1 Chloroflexota bacterium
GGGGCGGGCACGGCGCCTGGCCGCACCTCTGCGTTGATGCGGTGCTTGTCGCGGCACAGATCACCGTCGCGTTGCAAACGCTGGTTTCACGCGAAGTTAAGCCAACCGAGCCGGCCGTGGTAACCGTGGCCTCGATCCACGCCGGGACTGCCCCGAACATCATCCCTGAAACGTGCACGCTGACCGGCACCGTGCGCACCTTCAACAAACAGGTGCGGGGCTACCTGGCCAAACGTATAGAGGAAGTTGCATCCGGCATAGCACACGCGTTACGCGCTGAATGTACCTGCACCTACGAGTACGGGAATCCGCCGGTAGTGAACGATCCGGTAATGACCGACCTGGTGCTGGACGTCGCGCGCGAGACCGTCGGCGCCGACCATGTGATTATCAATGAGCAGACAATGGGCGGGGAGGACTTTGCGTCGTTCCTGGAAGCAGTGCCTGGTTGCTTCTTCTTTATTGGTACCCGAAACGAAGAGCGCGGCCTGATTTGGGGCCATCACCATCCGCGTTTCAACGTGGACGAGACGGCGCTGCCGACGGCTGTCGACATGATCGTAGCCGTAGCGGAGCGGTACCTGGCCACACACTAAGTGGCTGCTCGTGTCATAGCGAAGCCGAGGAGCCACCCATGAGCACACAACCATCCCGACCGCAAGACTCGCCATCTGCCGATGAGATCGAGGTTAGAGCGCTCTATCGGCAACTGCTTGATGGCTGGAATGTGCGCAGCGCCGATACCTTCGCGGCACAGTTCGCTGAGGACGGCGAAAGCATAGGATTCGATGGAAGTCAGCTGATTGGGCGGGCAGAGATTGTGTCGACGCTGCGGCACATCTTTGCCGACCATCTTACGGGCGGCTACGTGAGCAAAGTCCGAAATGTGCGCCTCTTAAGTCCTGAGGTTGCCGTGCTCCGAGCAGTCGCCGGCATGGTGCCGGCGGGACAGTCGGATCTGAATCCTAAGCTCAACACGATGCAAACCCTCGTCGCCGCCAGGCGCGATGGCACGTGGCAGATCGTTCTCTTTCAGAACACCCCAGCTCAATTTCATGGAAGACCGGAATTGGTGGAGCAAATGACAGAGGAGTTACGGCAAGCGCGCACATGAGGGTGCCATTGAGCTTTCGCGCATACCGCGCCCACCGAGGTTTCCGGATGTCTATGTGGGTGGCCACTGAGATCTGGAAACCAGGCCTTTAGGCGCGAAAGCTCTGGAAACCAGGCCTCTTCAGGGCGTGGAGTCGCACAGTTCTCGCCAAGCCGCGGGGTTCAGCCCGCCTACGTCCAAATTTCATTGTCGACTAACCTAGCGTGATGGAGTGCATACACATGCACACAGCGACCCTGGGATCGTATCCCACAACACGGCGCACAATCCTACAGTCGTGAACGATTCATAATGCGCCGCGTTCAGCTACGAAGTGCCGCGAGTGCTCGCGCGATGATCTCTTCGACCACTTCCGACTTGGCGTCGGCGTAGTTCTGCACATACCGCCACTCACGTTGCGCGAGATCGCGCTTGGTGTGGGCGTACAGATCCCGCTCGGCGGGATGATCGCGCAGCCAGTCCCGAAAGATCAGGTATCGCTCGATCTCCACTGAGCCGACGGTGTACACATGCATGTTGATGTTGGTGTCGGGGCCTTTGAACAGCCGGTGTTGGTGCCAGTCCGGTTCCCGGATCCGAAGTACGTAGCCCGCCCCTTCGAGCGCCGGGACGTAGGACGGCTCGTCCGCGGAATCGGCGACGACGAGCAGGATATCGATGATGGGCTTCGCGACCAGGCCAGGGACCGAGGTAGAGCCGATATGTTCAATCCGCACGGCGCGTGGGCCCAAAGCCTCGCTCATGCGCCGCGCCTCTCGGGCGAAGTGCTCCGGCCAGGCCTGGTCATATTCGACGAGCGTGATAGGCCCGTTAAGGACATCGGGCTTGCCGATAGTATTTTGGATGATTTGCTCATCGGTTAGCGGTTGTTGCGAGCTATCAGGGCGTCCATCGGGCATTGCTGCTAGTCTCCTTCGCTCGCCAGTCTACGGTAGCCTGGCCCCAGGATCAATGCCGGGCTCCCCGCCGCCCTAAGCCTCGTATCTGTGTCATCTGCGTCGCATCTGCGCCATCTGCGTTTCCGGACTTCACATCTGCGGTTCCGGATCACCGGCTTATGACAGGAACTGGATGGTATCCTGCCAGGCCTTTCCGGAACCCGCGGCGATCGGGTACTGGCCGATAGAGAAGAAGAGATACTTGTCCGGGTGGCGGGAATCGGCAAGGAAATAGCTGATCCCACCCACGGCGGTGTAGGTCTGCGGACAGCTTGTGCCGAAGTTGCCGCCTGGCGAAGCATGAGTAGGCATTATCTCCACCGTGCTGTAGCTGGGGGTCGCGTAGTGCCATGCACCGGCCTTCACCACGCAGTTAGCGGAGGAATAGCGGGCAAGCAGCTGTGCGCTAACAGCGGCCTCCAGACTCTGGCCCGGGTTCTTGCTCCGCACTTCCACATATTGCCCCTGAGCGTAGGGCATGCCGGCATACACGTAGACTCGGTTCCCAATCTCATGCGTGTGCACCGCTGTCCCACCGGCATAGAGGCTCGTTTGATATGAGAAGCTGATGCCGAGACGGGGCGAGTTTAATGTCGCTAGAGGCACCTGTTGCGCCTGAGTCGCCGGCGCGGCGGCGAGCGAATCGTCTCGGTGCATAATCGCATCCACGCGGTAGCCCGCGGTCGAAGGCACGATCGACATCTCGTCGTTGACGAACGTATGGGCGTAACGCAAAGTGACGCCTACCCGAGTGAACGTGCCCGACCCGCCGCGCAAATTGGCCGCACGATCGATACTGGTCCCCACCGGCGCATTCTGTACGCCGAACATTTCGCTTACCAGCTGCGTGTCATTCTGCTGTCGCAGCCTGGGAGTCATCAATTGGATCATGACTGCGCGGTCCTGCCGCTGAAATGCGTCCAGAAACGAGCGGGCCACGGTCAACGCCGGTGATCCGGCAGGCGGCACCGGGACGGTAGCAGGGGTCAAAATGTCGTCGACCCGGAAACCGCCGGCGGTGTTGACTATATTCAAGGCGTCGTCGACGCTGCCCTTGGCAAACTGGAGTATCACGTCCACGCGCATGTTTGGTCCGTCGGAGCCGGCCAGGCCGACCGCGGATCGTACGACGAAGCAGCGCGGCGCATTCCGCGCGCCTAGCATTTTGGCCACCAGCTCCGAGTCATTACGGTGCACGAGCTTCGGACTCATCAGCGCGATCATGCCGTGCTTATCGCCCCGCTGGAAATCTGCGAGGAAGGTACGTGCCGTCGCCACCGGCTGGGTCGAAGCAGCGGTGCGATCGGGCGGGCACGTGGCCGCCTGGCGGAGCGCGGTGAGGTTGCCGGCATACGCGGATGAAGCGGCTGGCAACGTCACCGGCCCCAATTCGATGAGTACGACGCCTCCGGCAGCGATACGTTTCAGTCGGGAGGTCATGTAGGATATCCTTCCACGTTGTTCGGACCCCGTAGAAAGAAAACGTTCGCCGCAGGTAAAAAGTTACGGGTGTGTAGCGGTGTTTACTGCACCTCGCTCACGCGCCCGGTCTTCACATCGTAAATAAAGCCGCGGACGGGGATGTCCTTCAATAAGTAGGGGGACGACTTGATTGTCGTTACGTCGTCGCGGACGCTCTGGGCCAGGTCGGTGAACGAGTCGAAGGACATATCGGTAGGCGTGCCGAGCTTCTGCTCGACCTGTTTGCGCAGCTGATCGTCACCGAATGTAAGCATCCCGCAGTCGGTGTGGTGCACGACCACGACCTCGCGAGTGCCCAGCAATTGCTGGGAGATGATCAAGGAGCGGATCGCGTCGGAGGCACGGCCGCCGGCATTCCGGATCACGTGCGCATCGCCTTCCTCGAGGCCGAGCGCACGCGCGGGATCTAAGCGCGCATCCATACAGGCGATGACGGCAACGTGCCTGCCAGGCGGCATCGGTAGGTCGCCTTTGGTGAAATTGGCGGCGTAGCCTTGGTTAGCCTGCAAAAATTCATCAGCTGCGGACATCGACTTGTCTCCCTTTGAGTGGGCACATCTATGCCGGGCGACACTCCAACCCGGCGCATATTCAGGGTAACCAAGCCGATTCTAGTTAGCCAATCAAGTTACTTGGTTATGGCCGCACACGAATCACGCCGGCTTGGATCGGCAAATGGCGGGCGGAAACTGGGGCTACCCTTCCGCCCGGGCCGCCTGAAGGACGTCCAGCAGCTCGGCGTGGGTGGCTGCGTCGCGTCCAGTGACGATCGGGCTGCCGTCCGGACGCCAGGGGCTGCCATCATGCGCGGAGA
>JAQBPC010000404.1 GCA_028287725.1 Chloroflexota bacterium
GCATAGTCGCTCGTGACGAAGGCCACCTTCCCGCCATTGAGCGCCGAGACGAGATCCTTGCCGGGAGTGAGGCCCGGCGCGTCGGCATGCGCGTTGCCGACCGCGGAGAAGAGCACCCCGGCCGCCAACGCCAGGGTTGCCAGACGCCTCATCGATTTGTTGATCAGATTCATTGTCGTCCCTTCCTGTCCAGGAATACCTGGCTGAGTAGTAGATGTGTCCGGTACGGGACCGCGTCCCCCGCTGAGATGACATGTGCCGCTCAGCTTCCGGTTGTGAACGTGCTGTTGCTGCTGGTCATGCCCCCGGAACTGTTCAACGCGGAGACCAAGAGCTTGTACGAGGTGTTCGGTTTGAGCGCGATGGCAGGGGTCGTGGAGATGGAGTTGCTCGCGGCATCGAGTGTGGGGGGCGGCAGCATCACGATACCGGCGGGATTGCCGGCTTCTATGAGAAGCACGGTGATCTTGTTGGGCTCCAGCGTGCCGGTAAAGATGGCATGGATGATTGGCGAGGTCGATACACCGGTCGCGCCGTTCGTAGGGCTAATGCTGGTTATGCCCAGGCCGCCGATGCTGACGATGGCGCCGCCGTTGCCTGGGACTGGAGTTGGCGCGGTCACCACCGGCGTGACGGAGGTACTTGCGCTCGGGGCGCCTGTTACGGCGACAATGCCCACATCCCCGGCGTGAAAGGTAACCGCGACCGTGCCGCAGGCGGCAAGGCTTGCGGAGCCGGCGACATCCCCCCCCGCCGTCTGCACGGAGACGAGTGTTGCCTTATCGCTAGCCTGGGGGTTGACGCAGCCCGCGGCCCTGTTCACGCTGACAGACTGGCCGGCGCGAGAGAAGGTCAGGTTCGCACTGCCGAGAACGCCGTTGTACACGAGTTTGGCTGAGCTGGAGGTGGGATTGGAAAGGCCGCCTGCCGGCATCGCGTCGCTGGCGATATGCGTGGTGTTCACAAGCCCGGTGGCAGCGTGGGTGTCGGTACTGGTGCTCACGAAGATCGAGGCCGGGCCGTTGCTGATCTTGAAGCCTCCCACGACGATTTGTTTTGTGCCCGTTCGGCGTAGCGCGGCGGTGGTTGTGAAATAGAGGTTGGCGCCGAGACCCTGGATGCCGTCGCCATTCAAGGCGAGAGCCAGTGCCTGACCACTGTCGATGTTGAGGTTTGTGCCCTTCAGCTGGGCCCGGATTGCGCCCTCGCAGGGAAAGGTCAGATCCAGCATGGCGCTTCCGCTGGCAATAAATCGCGTAATGGTAGTCGTGGATGCGGCGCCGATCGCCGTGCAGCCGCTCGCGTTAAAGGTTTGTAGCGTGGCGCCTTTAGTGCCGTAGGTCCAGCTCGCCGTGATGTGGCCATACTGGCCGAGGTGTTGATGCGTATCCAGGTGCGCCGTGCGCGGATGCAGGTTCCTGGTAACCGTGAGATCGCCGGCAGGCAGGCTGAACTGATAGCTGCTGCTGGCCCCCTTCTGGGTTTTACTACCATGGACGGTGATCGTCAGGACAACGGTGTGATTGGCATCGTTTCGCTGCACTTCCACGCTCACGACATGATGTTTGTCGCTGGTAATGCCGGAAATGGTGGTGTCGAAGCTCACACTGCTGGAGGCGGCGACATGAGGTGCCGCATGGCCAAATGAGCGCGAGGGTAAAGGCAATACTGCCGTGGCAATCGAGAGAAGCGCGGCCAGGCAGAGCGAGCGAGCGCGTGTCACCATGCGGTCCTTTCTGTGCTACAAACTGTGCAGCTTGTTTTCGTTCCAGCGTTTCCGTTACCGGGCGAGTGCGGCAGGCAGGGCCACTCGCCCATTCACGGCGCTTACGGTGGTGGTGCGACAGGCGCGGCAGGAGCGTCGTCGCGGGGATCCGGCGCGCTCTTCCCGTGTGCCCCCGCGTCTTGCAACAAGGCGGATCGCAGGTAGGAGAGGAGCGCCTCCGGGTCGTTGAATCGCATAGTATTCGCGCCATCCTGGATGCACTCCACGCGGCCTGCCCATTGTGGACCATCGGATCCGGTGCTGATCCACACGCGCATGAAGTACGATCGATAACGGCTAATCTCCTCACCCCCTTGCACTCGTCGACTCGACAAGGCAAGCGTATATAAGGACTCATGCATCTCTCTTGCAGGAAACGCGGAGGCCCGCGTCTCTGGTAGACTTGACGCAACTTCTGGAACCGTGTTGCAATCTTGTGCAACCGCCGCTAGTAGGAGATGCCTGATCGGGCACGGCCCGATGGGAGTCAGTTGATGGACGACTCTCCACCGCCCGAAGCGCACATCACGTATAGCCAGGAGCACCGGCGCTGCGGCAAGGCTGCTTGCCTCACCTGCCGGAACGGTCCCGGCCACGGCCCCTACTGGTATGCCGTCTGGCGCGAGGGCCGGCGAGTGCGCCGTCGCTACCTGGGTACCAAAACGCCGCCGGAGCTCGATGCACATCGGATCGCCGCCGTGCCAGGCGCTGCGGCTGCCACGCTGCGCGTGCGCACATTGGGTGGCTTCACCGTCTGGTGCGCCGGCGCCGAGGTGCCGAAGGAAGGCTGGCGGCGGCGTAAAGCCGGTAGCCTGTTCAAGGTATTGCTCGCCGCGCCGGGCTATGCGCTCCCGCGCGAGCAGGCGCTGGAGCAACTCTGGCC
>JAQBPC010000420.1 GCA_028287725.1 Chloroflexota bacterium
ACAGTAGTTCATCGCCCAATTGCATTTGTATGTGGAATACGCACATAGGACGGCTTGAACGTTTTGAACGCCGTCGGCAGATGCGATAATGCTGTATTGCGGCGTTCCTGCCCCATTACCAATCCAAGGCTACCCACGGTCTGGAGGCGTCCATGCGGAACGAAGCGCCGGAACAGGGACGACGGCCCTTTGATGGTGAAGCCCTGTATCGTACGCATGTGCGATCGCTATACGGTTTCATCTATAGTAAGGTCGGGAATCGCGAGGCGGCCGAAGATTTGACGAGTGATGTGTTTCTCCGAGCGCTCGCACATATCGACCCGAGCCGAGAAGAGCACAGCATCATAGCGTGGCTCTATCGAGTAGCACGGAACGTGGTAAACGACTATTGGCGGGTGGGCAAATCGGCGCACGTTATCGCGCTCGATGAAGTCAGAAACTTGCGGGACTCGTCGGTCGCTCCGGATATTGCTCGCCAGGATCAAGCTGCGCGCAAGGCTAATGAACTACTGAACATGTTGCCCCAGAATTACCATGACGTATTGTATTATCGGCTAATCGAAGGCTTGAGCATTTCGGAAACTGCCGCCATAATGGCGACAACCACCGCAAACGTCAAGGTAATGCAGCACCGAGCATTGAAGCGCGCCGCCGAAATTCGGGAGAGCGAATAAAAACATGACTTCCGAATTTGATCGGCTCTCCAACATCATCGACGACCTGGCCGCAGAGCGAGACCCCAGCGCGCGTGCTGAGCTTTCGGCGGCCGAGGCAGAGCTGGCGAGTACCGCGGCTATGCTGCGGGCCGGCGCCATTGACCGAATGTCGCCGAGCGACGACTTCGTCGAGGCACTCGCCGCACGCATTTCGGCTCAGCAGTCGCAGGAACAGCGGCCATCCGATGTGCCGGCAGGCCGCAAGGGGTTGTCGCGGCGAAAAGCGCTGCAACGCGCGGTCGCTGCCATCGCCGGTGTTGCCGTGGGCGGAGTTGGCGCAGGTGCGATATACGAGCACGGTAAGAACGATGGCACCAGCCAGGAAGTTGCGAGTGCGCTCGACGCGCCAATGGTACCGAACGATCGTGGCGAGTGGCAGAATACAGGCTATAAAGTCTCAGCGGTTGCTGCCGGATCCGCAGTGCGATTTCGCGCCGGCGCTCTCGAGGGCTTCTTGGTGAATCCAGGCAGGAGTCAGCAACTGTTCGCGTTGTCGGCGGCATGCACGCATATGGGATGCATGATCAGCTGGATAGACAGCGCCGGGACATTTTTGTGCCCCTGTCACGGTGCGCAGTACAACGCCAATGGAACGGTCCTCAGCGGTATAGCGCGTCATCCTTTGCCGCGGCTCCGCTTAAATGTCGACTCGGACGGCGATGTCTACGTGTGGTCCGTGTCCGAGCATCCCAAGATTACCACTGTCGCCCCATACAATAAGGCATAGCCGCGCATTCCCCAGCTATCTGGCAAAGTGCATTGGCGCGAATTTCGGGCGGTTGAGGGCGTCGCCGCTCTTTCGCGTGGTCCGATCGTGTACCTTGGCTTCGGTCGCCCTATTGCCTCGGCGCGGCCACCACAACGCCATATGTGGCGACGCGTGGTACGCATGCGCAGGGGTGCGTCGCATCCAAATTCGAGCCACGGCCGCGGCTGGTACCATTCGGCTGTCAGCCGCACGGGGCGGACCACCGCGATGGTCGGCTCGACGCGCGGCGCGCCACGGAAACCGCTCGATGTAAAACGTCACGGTGGGAGATTGCGAGCATGGACGGACAAACAGACGCTGATTCACCTCGGGACTGGCGTGTCACTTCGTGGCAGCGCCGGCCGCGCGAGCTGTTCGCCCTCGATGGCCGGATCGCCGTGGTCACCGGTGCGGCCTCAGGCCTTGGTCGGGCCATCGCGCTTGGCCTAGACGCATACGGCGCCCATGTCGTGTTGGCAGACAAGAACAGGCAGGGGGCGGACGAAGTCGCAGCTGAGCTGAAACAACCTGCTCTGGTGGTGGAGACGGATGTAACGGAGGCGGCGAGCGTGAGCGGGCTGGTCCAGGCGGCGCTCGATCGTTTCGGCCGGATCGACATCGGCATGTTAATGCCTGGCATCAACGTACGGAAGCCGGCGCTGGAATTGTCCGACGCGGAATGGGAGCGTGTGGTCGATCTGAACCTAACGGCGATGTTCCGCACGGCGAGAGAGATCGGCCGCGTCATGGTCTCGCAAAGCAGCGGCAGCCTGGTGCTGATGGCATCCGCGCGCGCTTTGACAGGTGGCCAGACGCAGGCCGCGTACTCTGCGAGCAAGGCGGCTATCGTCGGCATGATGCGCTGCCTGGCACTGGAATGGGCTCCGCATGTGCGAGTCAACGCGCTTGCGCCGGGTTATATGGCCACGCCACTGGTGCAACAGATCGCGCGCGATCCGGTCTGGTGGAAGGCGACCCAGGAACTACATGCCCTGGGTCGTGTGGGCGACCCTGAAGAGATCGTCGGTCCGGCGCTGTTCCTGGCTTCCGACGCGAGCTCTTTCGTCACGGGCACAGTCCTCGCGGTTGACGGCGGCTGGACTGCGGGTCGCTAATCAGCCGGTTCGAACCCGCCGCGGAGCCCAGGTTAGCCGGCTTGCGCTACTCCCTTTCCGTCTCGGCTCTGCCATGGCGACAGCGCATCCGCACGCATGCTCGCGACGCGTGATTCGGGACGCGTAAGCCGGCCGTGTACATGGGTCTACCGGGTTTCGCAGCAGGCGCGCCTAGCTGTAACCTGTAAATGAGGCGGTATTCCGAGATGGCCGGCTACCTGGCCCTTGCGGAGACTAACGAGGAGTCATGGAACTTGCAATCTGCTACGGAGCATACCCTGAGCGGAGCCGAGTTTGAAGATAGAGTAATATCTCGATCCAAAACGGTTCCGGTGGTCGTCGATTTCTGGGCGCCAGGGTGCCAACCGTGCCTGATGCTTGGGCCGGTGCTCGAACGCCTTGCCACCGCGGCGAATGGCGCCTGGGAGCTGGTGAAGGTCGATATTGATCGCGAGCCCGAGCTTGCGCGGCGGTTTCGCGTGCAGAGCATCCCAGCTGTGAAGGGATTTCGCGACGGCACGGTTGCTGCGGAATTCCTCGGTGTGCAGCCTGAGAGAAACATTCGAGCCTTCCTCGATAAGCTCGTCCCGTCCGGGGCAGACGTCCTCGTATCCGAGGCAAACGCGCGTACAGGTGGTGGCGACGATGCCGGCGCAGAGCCCCTATTTCGGCAGGCGCTAGCGGAGCAACCAGACCATGCGAAGGGCCTTCTAGGGCTTGGCTTATTATTGATGCGGTCAGGCCGCTACGACGATGCCGCGCGCTCATTAGAAACAATCCCACCGGCCACCGCCGAAGGTCGTGAAGCTCGGCCCACGCTGGGGCGCTTGAGGTTCACAAGTGAGGCAGCTTCCCTGCCGCCGCCTGAAACGGATGCTGCGGCATTGGCTGCGAACCCGGACGATCTCGACGCACGATGGGCATCGGCCGTCCGTGCCGCCGCGGAGGCCGACTATCGGACGGCCCTCGAAAACTTCTTGCGAATCACACAAGTCAACCGCCGCTTCCATGATGATGGAGGCCGGCGTAAGATGCTCGACATCTTTGAGATCCTCGGGCCCGATAATGCCTTGATCATGGAATATCGCCCTCAGCTTGCGGCGGCCCTGCATTGAGCCAGCCGCGCAAAGTGTGAATCGCGCTTTTTTGCACGCGAATTCGATTGAAGGTGTTATAGGTAATGCTTGAGGTTCAAGGTGCGACTCGCCAAAAGCCGACCGGCAAGCGCCGGCATGTGCTGGCATGGTGTTTGGCACTTTGCATTGTAGTGAGCGTGGCGCCGAGCATGGCAATAGCGCAACATCGAGGCCTGGCTCCGGAATCACAACTCGCCGACTACCCGACGTTTGGCTATGATCCCGGCCGCAGCGGCATCAACCCGCTTGAGCGCACCCTCAGCACGGGAAGCGTTGGGCGGCTGGCACTTCTATGGAAAATACAATTGCCCGACGCGGCCGACTCATCGGCCATTGAGCTATCGAGCCCGCCGGGTCTTCCAGGTCGGCGTGTCATCTTTGTCACCACGGTTCGCGGAACGACAATGGCAGTCGACGAGCAGACTGGGAGAAGATTGTGGAGCTTCGAGGCGACGCGCGGTCAGTCGTTAGCCGACTATCGCATCACCACGGCGACACCGGCAGCGGATCCTTCTCGGAATTGGATTTATGCGGCGAGTCCTGATGGTCGCATTCATAAACTAGCGGTGGCCACTGGGCGTGAATCAGCGGGCTGGCCGGTCACCGTGACATTACATCCTCAGGATGAAAAGTTAAGCTCCGCAATCAACGTGTACGGGCAGACGCTCTTCGTCACCACCAGTGGCTATGTTGGCGACTTCGGCCACTATGAGGGCCATCTGGTGGCGATAGATACGCGGAGCCGTGCCAGGCAGGTGTTCAACACGTTATGTAGCCAACACACCGTGCTTCTGGCCGAGCAGCGAAGAGGGCCAAATTATTGCACGGATATCATGTCCGGTGTTTGGGCACGGGGTGGCGCCATAGTCGACACTGGCAAGGGAAGCCCTACCCAGGGACAGCTATTTATCGCTACAGGTAACGGGCCTTTCAATGGGCGAACGAACTGGGGTGACTCGGTGCTCTCGCTCGCCCGAAGCCCCAAGCGCATCACGCTGCGGGACAGTTATACTCCGGCGAACCAGGCAGACCTCAACACCAACGACGCCGATTTAGGCAGCACGACGCCCATACTTCTGCCAAAGCAACCTGGACGCTTTCCCTGGTTAGCCGTGCAAGGTGGCAAGGACAACCTGCTACGCGTGTTCAATCGCGCGAACCTAAGCGGCTTACATGGGCCCGGGCACATCGGCGGCGAGCTTGCAGCTGTCGACATGCCAAGGGGCGGTGAGATGCTCACGACCGGCCTCGCGGTAGTGGATAGGACTTTACGCACTGTAGTCATCGTCACCAATGGAAACGGCGTCTCAGCTCTGCGCGTATCCAGTGATCGAGGGAAGGTCTCGCTCAGAAGGTTGTGGTCAGTAAGCGGTGAGGCTACCTCGCCTGTCGAGGCGAATGGGGTGCTATATGTGGCGGGCAACAGCTCACTTCGCGCGCTGGATGTGCGAACCGGCCATGTTCTTTGGTCAAGTGACAGCCTTGCAGCATCGCGATCGATTGGCACCATTCACTGGCAAAGTCCCATCGTGGTGAATGGGATGATCATAGTTCCCGATGCCGACGGAAGCTTGTACGCCTACGGTCTTCGCTAGGCAGAGACAGCTTGTACGCCAGTTGACCTTACCGGCACATGCGTTGTACCGCATGGACCTTTCAAATAGGTAGTCCCTCGGCAAGTCGCTCCGCCAACCAGGCGCCGGCACCATGAAGGCTGGTGAACTGCTGGTGCGCGGCACTCAAGTCTTGAGCGATCGTCAGCTCGTTCGGCACGGCCAGACAAATGAGTCCTGCCGAAGTCGCGGCCCGAATTCCCACCTGCGAATCCTCTATGGCGATCGCCTCTTCCGCCTGGAGCCCGATGCGTTCAAGCGCTTTGAGATACACGTCGGGGGCAGGCTTTCCGAGCGGTACTTCATCGCCGGATGTCACGGCGGCGAAATAGGTCCTGATGCCAATACCGGTAAGAGCAGCGGTGATGCTCGGTAAAGGTGAGTTGGACGCCAGGGCCAGCCGCAAGTTAGCCGTCGAAACAATCGACATGAGCTCACGCACACCAGGCATCGGCGCGAGGCTGCGGTCCCTGTACGCTATGAACGATTCTCTGGCAATGACTTGGTACTCTTGTCGTTCGGGAGGAAGCTCGCGCATCGCTCGAAGCGTCTTCCATTCATCCTCGTTGGCTAAGCCGACGAGGCGGCGCACTTCGTCGAGCGTTAATGGCGCATTGCCATACGCATGCAGCGCGGCGTTGTGAGCCTGCCAACTCCACATTTCGCTGTCGATAAGCAACCCGTCAAGGTCGAGTATCACTCCTCGAATTCTAGCCATGATGTATGTGCGTCTCCGAAACTACATTATTCCCGCGAGGCGAACCTCGATACCGAGGCGATCGACGGCCCCGTATATCAGCGGGATACTCTTTGGTTCCACGGTCGAAATGACCAGGGCGGATTGCATAAGCAGCCGCCCTGCATCCAGCTTTTCCTGATCGTTTGCATAAATCGTTGCCCAGGGCATCCCAGCAGTCACTTGCGCGCCAACCTTGTGCAACAGGCGAATGCCGGCGGCGGCATCAATTGGATCGCCCTTGCGTTGTCGTCCCGCACCAAGCGAACGCGCGGCTTCACCTACCATCAGTGCATCGATGCTCTCGATATATCCTGATGTGGGAACAGTAACGTCGCTCGAAAGGGACGACTGTGGCAGCACAGATCGCGGCGAATCGGCGACACGACCATCGCCCCCTTGCGCGACAACAAACTGGCGAAACTTCTCCAGTGCTGCGCCGCTGTCCAGTAGCCCAACAAGGTCATCTCTTGCGCCATTCATGTCCAACGAATTGCGTGCAAGCAGCAATAGCCGGCTGCCTATAACGAGGCACAGCTCGCGAAGGTCGGCCGGGC
>JAQBPC010000444.1 GCA_028287725.1 Chloroflexota bacterium
GCCTGCGTCGTGGTGCTCGATGCCCGGACGTATCGCATGCAGCGCGTGGTGCCGGTAGGCAACAAGCCAATGGGTCTGGCAATTGACGAACAAACCGGCCAGGTTTTCGTTACAAATGCGGGTGACAGCACCGTCAGCATGCTGGACGTGAAATCCGACCGAGTGCTGCGCACGTTCGGGGCTGGGAGCAGCCCGCACGGGGTCGCGGTCGATACGACGGCCGGACACGTTTTTGTGGCTAATTCGCAAGACCGATCAGTCGGAGTGTACGACGCGCAATCCGGTACGGTGCTGGCCACCATGCCGGTGCCGGTGCGGCCTTACGTGCTAGCCATGAGTGGCCCTGCTGCATTGCTTGTCGTAGGTGGAAGGTAGAATGTTGCCGTCGCTCGCCGTCGACCTACCGGCGCAGCGCTAGCCGGCCACAGGGCTGTTTAGGTTTTGCGGACAGGCGGATTGCGGTCGTAGGGACGCATGGTACACGTCCTCACCCGTCTCGAAAGCGCGGCATGCCGAGATGTAACGGTCTTCGCCACTCGCTCGTTATCATAGTGGGCGCAGGCACAGTGACCGCGTAAACGGGGCGGAGAGTAACACCGCCGCATGAATCAGGTACATGCGCGAGTAACGCCGATAGTTGCCGCCACGGTGACCTCATTACGAACCTCCGAGCCGGGCATGTCATGGCAGTGCTGAGCAACAAGGAGCACATCATGGCCGGGATACGTAAACGATTCGGGCTCGTGCTCCTCATATCGCTTGTGCTATGTGCGGCGATACCGGACCAGCGCGTTGAAGCGAGCGGCGGTCCGGGTGTGAGCGTGCGGACCGTCACTCTGAACGACTTTAGTGCCCTTGGCGCAGTTGCTCTCGATACGCTCACCGGGCGTGTATTCCTTGCGATAGGTTCCGTACCTGGGGATTCGGTGGCCGGCCGGGTGCATGTGCTTGACAGCACCACGGGCGCGCTCATCCGCCGCCTGGCTGTTGGCGGCGGTGATGGGACGCAACTGCTCGCCGTGGATGAGGCCGTCGGACACGTCTATGTCACCGCCAGTGACGGCGCCACCAGCTGGCTATGTATCCTTGACGGCCGGAGTGGACGGCTGCTGCGTACGGTTAGCCTTGGCACGGCGCCGCGAATGGGTCCCGTGGCGATCGCGGTGGACCAGCGTGCGAGCAGGGTACTGGTCGTCAGCGCCTACATCTTCGACCCAACCGGTGAAGCGGGAAGCGTCAGCGTACTTGATTCCCGTACCGGACGGTTGCTGCGCACCGTCACGATCGGTGAGACTCCTGGAGCGCTGGTCGTCGATGCGCGGGCCGGGCGTGCCTTTATCCTCGATCGCGGGACCTTTGCCTTCCATGGCGATCCGACCGGCCACGGCAGTGTCTACGTGCTCGAGACGGCCAGCGGGCGGCTCTTGCGCACCACCAGCGTTGGGCCTACGCCCAGCCGGATCGTCGACGATCCACATGCTGGGCGTGTTCTTGTGCTGACACCCAACGCCGTGGACCAGGATGGCATCCCGCGTAGCGGCGGGAGCAGCGTTTGGACGCTCGATACCACAAGTGGGCTCCTGCTGCGGGCGACACGCGTGTGGGGGAATCCCCTGGGACTGGTCATAGACAGTCGGGCGGATCGCGCCATGGTCCTTGCAACCGCTGCTCGCGGCGATGCCGCGATGGTCTCTATCCTCGACACCGGAAGCGGACAGCTTTTGGGCAGGACGAACCTGGATCTTCATGGCCATGCCGCCAGCTTTGAGGACGTGCCGTCAGTGCAAGGCGCCAGCTTCCCGCAAGGCGGTCAGGTGGGAATGGGCGTAGTGGACGAGCGCCACGGGCGCGCCTACTTCGTGAGCTCGGATGGTCCGGTGGTGAGTGTGCTCGACACCCGCAGCGGGCGACTCCTGGCCACCGCGGCGCTCAGCCCGACGAGCCCTCCTCCACCGGGCGAAGCGCTCGGTACGGGGACTGCACTCCTCGCGCTGGCCGCGCCGGCATGCGACATCGTGGTCACCAAGCCGAAAGATCGGAGCATCGGCCTCCTCGATGGCGCGACCGGCGTGCCGCGTCAGACCATCGCCGCGGGTGGGCTGCCGTACGAGATGCTGGTCGACGAACTTCACGGCACTACCCTCGTCATCACGCTCAACGGCCGGATTAGTATCCTGCGAAGAAGCGTTTGAAGTCACCGTGACTGTGGCCGATGCTCGGTCTCCCTGTGCATCGGCATTTGCCGCCGGCGCGCCATAGCCGTGTTGGCCGCGGAATCGGCGCCTCTCGGCGGCATGGTGGCCTTTGTCGTTCAGGAGGAAATATGCTCGCTCGCATCACCTGTGCCATCGCCGTCGGCACCACCCTTGGCATGAGCGTCTGGCCTCCCGCCTACCCGAGCCGCAATACCTGGGCGAAGCCTGTTTGTGCCGCTGCCGCGCCGGTATCCGGCACCCTCGGCGCCCCATTGGTGCTCGCCGTGCCCGCGCCGCCGCGTGACCTCAATACACGCGATGGAGCGGTGCAACTCTGTCTGATCACGGCCGCCGGGGCGGCCAGCCCGCTCTACCGCCTCCTCCCAACCGACGACATCGCCATCAGCGCCGACCGGCGTGAGCTGGCGTATAGCGACTCCGCGTATCGCCTTCACCTGGTACGCCTGCCAGGCGGGCCTGATCGGGTCATCAGCCGCGGCACCTTGCCAGGATTCTCCTTCGATGGACGTTACCTCGCCTTCGTCACGAGTGATACCTTCCCGCTTCCCACGTCGGCCGAGCGACTGATGGTCTACGACCTCGCGACCGGGAGCCTCACGCGAGCCGGCCCCGCCGTGCTGCCGCGCGCCGAGTTCACTAGCCCGGCCACCCTGTACTCATGGGCGCCGCGCGCCGACACCCTGGCCTGGGTGCCCAGCCCAGACCGGCCCTCTGTTGCCGTGGTACCGGTCGATCGTCCGGCGGCGCGACGGACCGCCACCTTCCCGGCCGGAGAAATCGGCAGCGAGCTGGTCTGGAGCATGGACGGCCGGGGCCTGCTGTACTGGCATTTTGTTTCCTCGGGA